>CAZXQD010000044.1:0-28464 GCA_964643405.1 uncultured Hyphomonas sp.
CGAGATGCCCTGCACCCACCAGGTCTGGTCCGGCGGGCGGCGCTGGGCGGCGAGGCAGCCGAGCGCGGCGCCTTCGAGGCCGGCGGGAATGGCCGCTTCGAGACTGGTGATGCCGATGGCCGTAGCACCGGTGACGAGGGCAAGGCCGCGGGCGTAGGCGACGCCGATGCGCAGGCCCGTGAAGCTGCCCGGGCCAGCGACGACGCCGATGCGGGTGAGTTCAGCCAGCGTGACGCCGGCTTCAGCGCAGAGCTCGGCGACGAGACCCGGAAGACGGCGCTCCTGCCCGCGCGGCATCGCTTCGCGCCGGTCAGCGAGGATTTCGCCGTCCCGCACGAGAGCGGCTTCCATCGTGCTGAAAGCGGTGTTGAGGCCGAGGACTAGCATCAAGCTTCTTCATGTTGTCGCGGCGTTCTTCCGAAAACCGGGAGCCATTTTTCGGAACGCCGCTCGGCGCTAGAGTATGCGGCAGGCCTCGTCAAACTCGAGACGCGGGCTCCGGTCGAAGATCTTGGTCTTGTCGCCATAGCCGATGTTGCAGATGAAGTTGGCGCGCCAGTGCTTCATCTCGCCGTCCTGGCTCTCGAAGAATTCCCGGTTTACGCCGGCCATGTCGAAGCCGCTCATCGGGCCGCAGTCGAGGCCGATGGCACGCGCGGCGATCATCAGGTAGGCGCCCTGCAGGGTGCCATTGCGAAACGCAGTTTCGTCGCGGTTGTGGTTGAACCAGTCTTTCGCGCCGGGGGCGTGGGGGAAGAGTTTCGGGATCTTGTCCTGGAAGGCAAGGTCGTGGGCGATGATCACGGTCCACGGGGCCTGTTCGGTCTTGGCGCGGTTGCCTTCGCTCATCAGCGGCAGCAGGCGCTGCTTGCCGGCGGGCGTATGGACGAAGACAAAACGCGCGGGCGAGCAATTGGCGCTCGTCGGGCCCATCTTGGTGAGGTCATAAACAGCACGGACGAGGATCTCGGGAACGTCCTTGCTGACGAAACCGTTCTGGGTGCGTGCATCGCGGAAGATGACGTCGAGGGCATGGTCGTTGACGGGATGGGCCATGGTCGAAGGTCCTTGTGAGGGAAGGAAAGGATGATCCGGGTACGGACGGGAGGACGCTAGAGCACGGCCTCGACGGCGGTGACTTCGGGCACATAGGTGCGCAGCATGTTCTCGATGCCGGATTTCAGCGTCATGGTGGAGGACGGACAGCCGGCGCAGGCGCCGCGCATGTTGAGGTGGACAACACCTGTGCTGGCATCAAAGCTGCGGAACGTGATGTCGCCGCCGTCCTGCGCCACAGCTGGGCGCACGCGGGTTTCGATCAGTTCCTTGATCTCGGCGACGATTTCGGCGGTCTCGCCTTCGTACTCTGTTTCGTCATCACCTGCAGCCAGGCCGCTTTCATCGACGACCGGGAGGCCTGCCATGAAATGATCCATGATGGCGGCCAGCACCATCGGCTTTACGTGTTTCCAGTCTTTCGCGGCGGCCTTGCTGATCGAAACGAAATCGGCGCCGAGGAAGACGCGCTCCACCCCGTCGACCTGGAAAAGGGCGCGGGCGAGGAGGCTGGCGCGGGCGCTGGCGGCATCGGGATAGTCAAACGGGCCGTAATGACCCGCGACGGGCAGGCCGGGCAGGAATTTCACCGTATCGGGGTTCGGTGTCGCTTCGGTCTGGATGAACATGGCGCCTCGCTATCTGGCCGCAAACATGGCCTGCCGGGCGCGTCAGTTCAAGGGACGGCGACCGCTTCGCCGGTTTCGCTGGCGGCCTCGGCGGCATCCGCTGTCTCGGCAACAGCCGGGGCCGGCGGTGCCAGCAGCTCGGCAAGGCCCGCCGAAGCTTCATGCGCCTCGTAGAGATAGAACGCCATGCTGGCGAGGTGGTTGGGCAGAATGGCGGCCGAACCGGACTGGTTCGAGACGAACACCGGCTTTAGCTCGGCAGCGCGCTTCCAGGACACCTCGGCGCGGGCGAGCCGGGCGGCGACCTGCGAATCACCCGTGATGCCGTAAGCGCGGGCCTTGCTGGCGAGGATCAGCTCATGGGCGAGGTGGGCGCGGGCCTTTGCGGCGTAGAATGCGGCAATGTCTTCCTTGCTGGCAAGCCAGGCGTCCTGCTCAGCGTTTATGCGGTCCGACAGGGCGGCAAGGTCGGCTTCGGCCCATGTGGCAAACAGGGCCATCTCGAGCGGCAGGGTCTCTTCCGGCGCGGGGCGCAGGGCGAGGCCGCGCGAGGCGCGCGTGTCGAAGCGGTTGAGCGCCTCTGCGGCGGCAGTGAGGCGGGGGCGCATGTCCTCCCCCGGCACGGCCATGAGGAGGCGCGAGGCGGCGGCTAGGTCTCCGTCCGGGCCATCCGACGTGGCGGCGACTTCCGAGAGGAGCTTGACGTGTTCGGAGAGGCCGGCGGCGGTCGCTTCCTGCCAGGCGGGCAGCGCGGTGAGACGGGCCTGCGGGTGCCAGCTGTCGCGGTCGGCGGCCCAGCCGGCACCTGCCAGCTCGCGTGCAACCTTGTGGATGGCCACGCCGACGCCCGGCACAGACCAGTTTTCGTTGGACGGGAAGACGACCGGGCTGTCGTCGATCTGGCTCGAGACGACCACAGCGGCCGGATATGCGCCTACCACCGCTGCGACGAGACTCAGCTTGAACAGGCCGATGACCCGCTTCCAGAACTTGCCGAGGCCGATCATGATCGGGCTGGGCTGCGCATTCTCCAGCGAGATGAAGTGTTCCGGCGGGATCGGCGCAGGCCTCGGCTTGGCGCGAAGGTCTTCCTCATAGGCCTTGGGAAGCTTCGCGGCAGCAGAGCGTGAAGGCATGGATTTTCGCCTGTCCTGAGCGGGTGGCCGGGGAGATTTCATCTGCCGCGACTATGATGTCATCAGGATGGCAATAACAGGGCGGGACTGCATGAAATTTCAGATAACCACCCGGATTGCCAACAGGATCGGCATTAACCAGCCGGGGGAACGACCTCGGCCTGAGTGACGATGTCCTGTTCCACGCCTGATTCGTCCGTAAACGTCAGAACCACATCGACCTGATCGCCTACCTGGAGAGGCTGTACGCCGAACATCATCAGGTGATTGCCGCCGCGCTCCAGCACGAGGGGCTGGTCCGGCGAGACCGGGAAGCTCTCGACCTTGCGCATCTGCATCATGTCGTTTTCCATAGTCATGGTGTGCATCTCGACCGTGTCGGCAATGTCAGTGGCTGCGCGCACCAGAGTGACCGGGCCGCCGGTGACGCTGACATGCAGGCCGCCGCCGGTGATGGTTCGGCCTTCGGGCGGCTGCACGATAAAGGCATCGCGCACTTCGATGACCGAGCCATCGGTGGCGGCTGGCGCTGCCGTCGACGATGAGCCGCCGCAAGCCGCAAGCAGGAAGGCGGTGGGCAGGATCAGGATGGACACGAGACGCATGCGGGGTTCCTCCAATGGACTTGGCGGACGATGGCGCGTGTCTGGCGGCGAGGCAATCCGTCCAGCGGTCGCAGGGCCGTCAGGGCCGCCAGAAGCCGACGACGCGGCGGATTTCGTCCATGATCGGCGCGGCGACAGCATTGGCCCGTTCGGCGCCGTTCGCCAGCACGCGGTCGATGCCGGCGGGGTCGGCGAGGATTTCACGAAAGCGCGCCGTGATCGGCGCCATATGGGCGACCGTGACATCCGCCAGCGCAGGTTTGAAGACGCCGAACCCCTTGCCTTCGAACTCTGCGAGGACGCTTTCTACCGTACGGCCCGAGAGGGCAGCGAAGATGCCGACGAGATTCTCGACTTCCGGACGGCCTTTCAGCTCCTCGGCGGTGGCGGGGATGACGCCGGCATCGGTGGTGGCCTTCTTGATCTTCTTCGAGATCGCGTCGGCATCATCGACCAGCGTTATCCTGCTAAGGTCCGACGGATCCGACTTCGACATTTTCTTAGTGCCGTCCTTCAGGGACATGATCCGTGCGCCGGGGCCTTTGATCATTGGCTCGGGCAGCGGGAAAAATCCGGGTACGCCGTATTCGCGGTTGAAGCGGTCCGCGATGTCGCGGCTGAGTTCGAGGTGCTGTTTCTGGTCCTCGCCGACCGGCACATGCGTTGCCTTGTAGGCGAGGATGTCGGCGGCCTGCAGCACCGGATAGGTGAAGAGACCGACCGAGGCGCGTTCGGCGTCCTTGCCGGCCTTGTCCTTGAACTGGGTCATCCGCTCGACCCAGCCCATACGGGCGACGCAGTTGAAGATCCAGGCAAGCTCGACATGCGCCAGCACGGAAGACTGCGCGAAGATCACGGACTTCGACGGGTCCACACCGGCGGCCATGAAGGCGGCGGCGATCTGGCGGGTCTGATCGATCAGGGCGCCACGTTCCACCGGCATGGTGATGGCGTGCAGGTCCACGACGCAGAAGATGCAGTCATGGCCCTCCGCCTGCAGGTCGGCGAACTTCTTCAGGGCGCCGAGATAGTTTCCAAGATGGAGGTTTCCCGTCGGCTGGATGCCGGAGAATACGCGCATGGGGCCGGTATAGGCGGGGGTCGTGTCGGTCATGATCCGGGGCGTTTAGCCTGTTTGATCACCGCCGCAAAGCCTGCCGGAGGTCACTGATCCGCACGGCGCCGGTCAGCAGCGCAGCCAGGGCGTAGATCACGGCGGCGGCCGTGACCGTGACGGCGGCGGCAAGCGACTTCGAACCTCCCACGGCCTCGATGATGGCGGGCTGCTGCCAAAGCATCAGCAGGATGCCGGCGGTGAGTATGGCGGTGGCGAGGCCTGCCCGAATCAGGCCGCCGGCGAGCTTCGGCCCTGGCGTATACCAGCCGCGCCGGGCAAGCGTGATCCACAAGAGGACGGTGTTGACCCAGGCAGCAGCACTGGTGGCGATGGCGAGGCCGGGAAAACCATCCTGGCCGATCTGCTTCAGCCAGAAGAACAGCCCTGCCCCGAGCAGTGTGTTGACGACGACCGAGACGAGCGCGAAGCGCATCGGCGTTTTGGTGTCTTCGCGCGCGAAGAAAGGCGGCGCGAGCACCTTGATGAGTACGAAGGCCGGGACGCCCCAGGCGAAGTGAAAGAGCGCCGCGCCGGCGGCTTCGGCATCCGATGGCAGGAAGGCGCCGCGCACGAAGAAGGCGTCGATCAGGTAGACCGGGGCGGCCATCAGGCCGGCGGCGGCCGGAAAGGTGAGCGCCATGGCGAGTCCGAGGCCTTCATCCATCGTGCGGGCACCAGCGGCGGTGTCCCCTGCCCGCGCGGCGCGGCTGAGGCGCGGCAGGATGGCGACGCCGACCGCGACACCGACGAGGCCGAGGGGCAGCTGGTAAAGCCGGTCAGCGGCGTAGAGCCAGCTTTTGGCGCCGACTTCAAAACTGGCGAGCGACTGGCTTACGATGATGTTGATCTGCGTGCCGGAGGCGGCAATCGTGCCAGGCACCGCCAGCAGCAGGACCTTCTTGACGGCAGGCGTGAGTCGCGGCCAGCCGATGAGGCTGAGCTTCACTTTCTGGTGCGATACGCCCCACCAGAGTGCGCCCGCTTGCAACAGACCAGCGATGAAGAAAGCAATTGCCGCATACTGCGCCGTGATCTGCGGCGTCGTACCGAGGAGGCCTGCAGGAATCAGGCAGAGGTTCAGGAGCGTCGGCGCACCGGCTGAGAGGATGAACCGTTCCAGCGAGTTCAGCACGCCGGAGAACAGCGCGGCGGTGGCCATGAAGGTGAGGTAGGGCATCGTGATGCGGGTGAGCAGCACGGCGAGATTGTAATTCTCGGTATCACCTGCCTGGCCGCCATGGATGACCAGCAGGACCCAGGGCATGAAAATCTGCGCAAGGATCGTCAGCGCCGCAGTGGCGGCAAAGAGGACCTTGAGGGCATCTTCGGCCACCGCGCGGGCGGCCTCCGGCCCTTCGGCCTCAAGCGTGCGCGCGTAGGTAGGCACGAAGGCAGACGCGAAGGCGCCTTCTGCAAAGATGCGGCGGAAGAGATTCGGGAACTGCTGGGCGGTCGCCCAGGCATCGCCGACGGGACCTGCGCCGATCTTGGCGGCGAGGATGATATCCCGCGCAAAGCCGAGGATGCGGCTGGCGAAGGTCAGGGACGCCTGTACGGCGGTGTTGCGAACCAGGCTCATGCTGCCTGCTTTTCCTGAATTCTCAGAAGCTGTCCACGGCGCGTGACCGTTTCAGTTTACGGGCGGGCGTTTGCGGGCCCTCCGGTTCCTCGCGCGACAAGACGGCCATAAGACGGTCTTTCAAGACCTCTTTGCGGGCTTTCGAGAGATGCCCGTCGCCGGTCGTCTCGGACTGGACATAGAAAGCGTCGAAGACGCGCTCGCCATAGGAGCCGACATGCGCGGAGTGGATCGACAGTTTCAGCTCGGCCAGCACTTCGGCGACCTCGTGCAGGAGGCCGGGCCGGTCGCGGGCGGCGATGTCTACGACTGTATAGTCCGCCGAAATCTCGTCATGGATCTGCACGGAAGGCTGGACGAGGAAGGCCGCCTCACGGCGCCCGGTGCGCGACTTGACCCCGCCCTTGGCCGGATTGCCGTCCAGCGCGGCCGTGATCGCCTTTTCCAGCGCTTTCAGGCGATGGGCATCGCCCTCGCCGAAGGGCAGGCCACGTATGTCCTGCAGCATGAACACGTCAACGATGCGTCCACCGCGCGAGGTAAAAACCTGCGCGGCCACGATATTGGCCCCGAGATGCGCAAGGGTGCCTGCAAGGTCCGAGAAGAGGCCAGGGCGGTCCTTGCCGGAGACGAGCAGCGCGACGGCGCCGCCTTCCGGCGCCATGCGCGTGGTGACGACATCGCCGCCCTTGGCGAGCGCGCCGGCATGCCAGGCAATGTCGTTCTCGTCGAAGCCGGTCCAGTAGGCGGTTTCGAGTTCAAGAAGCAATGGCGGCAGCGAGCCGAGACGGTCGTTGAGCGCAGCACGGCGATCTTCAGCGCGCCGTTCCAGTTCACCCTGCACGCCCGCTTCATCCGTACGCCCCCCGCGCAGCGCGGCGGCGGTGTTGTGGTAGAGGTCCGCGAGGAGCTGGCCCTTCCAGGCGTTCCAGACAGCGGGGCCGACGGCTTTGATATCGGCGACGGTGAGGATGTAGAGGAGGCGCAGGCGTTCAAGCGAGCCGACAAGGCGGGCGAATTTCGCGACCGTGCGCGGATCGGTGATGTCGCGCTTCTGCGCAGTCTCGCTCATTTCCAGATGGTGGCCGACGAGCCAGACAACGAGATCTGTTTCCTCGTCCGGCAGGCCGAGGCGTTCGCAGGCCTTGCGCGAGGTGCGCATGCCGGCCTCCTGCTGATCGCCCTTCCCCTTGCCCGTATCGTGCAGCAGCATCGCGAGATAGAGCGCTCGGCGGTTCTCGATCTGGCTGAAGAGTTCGTGCGCAAGCGGCGCGACATCGCCGCGGCCGTGCTCAAGGTCGGAGATCGTCTCCACAGCGCGCAGCGTGTGCTCATCGACCGTGTAATGATGATACATGTTGAACTGCGTCTGCGCGACGATGGAGCCAAACTCCGGGATCGCGCGGCCGAGTACGCCGGCCTCGTTCATGCGGCGCAGGGTCGGGCCGGGCTCCTTGCCGCCGAGGATGGCGTCGAGGATCAGTTCGCGCGCCTCCGGCGTCTCGCGCACGGTTTCGGAGAAGCGGCGCAGGTTCCGGGTCAATGCGGTCAGCGCGGCGGGGTGAATGTCCTTCTGTTCGCGCCGGGCGATGGTGAACAGGCGGATCATGTTGAGAGGATCGGTCTGCATCACGTCGTCGGACGCCGAGTTGACCCGACCTGCCTCGATGAGGAATCCGGGTTCCGGCAGCGGATGCGGCGGGCGCGAGGGCAGGAAACGGCGCAGGCCTTCGGGCTTCTTCTTGTGGTCGGCCTCGAGCTTCGCGGCGAGGATGCGCGTCAACCCGCCAACATCCTTGGCGACGAGGAAATAGCGCTTCATGAAGCGCTCGACCCCTTGCTGACCCTCGCGGTCGCGGTAGCCCATGCGGGCTGCGATTTCAGGCTGAAGGTCAAAGCTGAGACGATCTTCCGGACGGCCAGTGACGAAGTGGATATGGCACCGCACGGTCCACAGGAACCGCGCCGCACGGATGAAGATAGCATACTCATGATCCGTGAACGGACCAGCCTTCATCACTTCTTCAAGCGAAGTGCCTCCATACATGTGCTTGACGATCCAGTAGAGCGTCTGCAGGTCGCGCAGGCCGCCCTTCCCTTCCTTGAGGTTCGGCTCGACGACATAACGCGCATCACCCGTGCGGGCATGGCGCGCGTCGCGCTCGGCCAGCTTGTCGGCAATGAATTGTGCGTCCTTGCCCCTGATCGATTCACGCTGGAACAGCTCCATCATGTCTTCCGCCAGCGCCTGGTCGCCGCAGATGAAGCGCGCGTCCAGCATGCTGGTCTTGATGGTCACATCGTCCTGCGCGAGCTTCACACAGTCTATGGGTGCGCGAAAGGCATTGCCGACTTTCAGGCCCATGTCCCAGAGGGCATAGAGCATGTATTCGACCACACTCTCCGTATGCGGACTGGCCTTATACGCGCGCAGAAAGAGAAGGTCTGTGTCCGAAGACGGCGCCATGACGCCCCGGCCATAGCCGCCGGTCGCGACGATCGCGAGGCGCTCGGCTTCGGTGGGGTTGGACGCACGGTGGACGTGGGTAACCGTGAAATCGTAGAGCGCGTGAATCACCTCGTCCTGCACGGCGGCGAGGAGGCGCGCGGTGTCCAGCCCGTCAGCGCCTTGCTGCAGGCGTTCCTGAGCAATCAGGCGGCCCCGGAACATGGCGCCGTGCAGCAGGTTCAACGCCTGCTTTCGGGCAATCGAGGGGCTGTTGATATTGTCCAGCGCCGCGGCAGTCAGCTTCACCCGCAGGGCCCGGCCGTCGATGATGTCGGCTATGCGCCATTTGCCCGGACGGCGGGAAACCGGGGTCCGGACAGTACGGTTGAGCAGCGTGGGCGGAGGCTTGGGCGGGGAGGTCATCGGCCCTCAAGATAGCAGGTTTGCGGGCGGCGCCTATGGTCAGAGGGCCGCACTAACCGACAATCGTGTGCACCCGGTTGAACCAGAGGGGCGAGTTTTCGAGGTCGATGAACTTGCGCTCGTCTTCCAGCAGGTCGCGGGCGGCTTCGGCAGCGCCGGGATTCTGGCCCGCCGCGGCCATGGCGGCCTCGCTCTCGAACCAGATTTCGGCGACGCCGTCATACGGCTCCGGGGCGTTGCGGGAGGCCCGGATGCCAGCGCTCATTTCATCGAAGCCGGTGTGAACCTGCTCATACTTCACGATACCAAGTGTCTTGGCCCGGGCGGCAACGAGAGGTGCGTGGGTCTCCCGCCAATAGCGCTGGAACTCCTCGCGGCTGAGATGCGGCAGGCGGCGGAGGCAGAAGGTGAGCTTGATCATGCGGCGAGGCTAGGCCCGGTGCTGCTGTATGTCCAGATTGACGCCGAGGCTCGCCTCGCCGGCCGCCCTGCCCCATATTGAAACAGCAACTTGGAGGCCGGACATGGGCGGAAGTTTCACGAAGGAAATCATGCGCTGGCTGCATATCACCGGCGGCATGATCCTGTTCGCTTATGTCTATACGCCGCTGGTGGAAAACCCGTTCTTCGCGGATGCCACGAAGTACGTTATCTTCCCCGGCCTCGCGCTGACCGGGCTCGTGATGTGGCAGTGGCCGATCTTCCGCGGCCTTTTCCGCCGCAAGGACTAGAGCAAATCCCCGCCCGCTGCAGCGGCAGTTGTGCCGTCTTTCTTGAAGGCGCGAATGACGTTCTTGCCGGTGATCCACTTGTGCACTTCATCCGGCCCGTCGACGAGGCGCTGCGAGCGGATATGCGTGTACCAGGCCGCGAGCGGGGTATCGAGCGAGTAGCCGAGCGCGCCGTGCAGCTGGATTGCGGTGTCGACCACGTCATGCACCATGTTGGCAAGGTAGACCTTGGCGATGCCGTTCTCCTGGCGGATGTCCATGCCATTCTCGGCCTTGTAGGCGATGTGCATCAGCATCAGCCGGGCGATGTAGATCTTGCTGGCGCAATCGGCGAGCATGAACTGAACGCCCTGGCGCTCATCGAGACCCTTGCCGAAGGTCTTGCGCTTGGTGACATGCTCCGTAGCCAGATCAAGCGCGCGCTGGGCCATGGCGACGTTGTGCATGCCGTGGCGCAGGCGGCCGTAGGCGAGCCGATGCTGGCCCATGGCGAAGCCCATCCCTTCCCCGCCGAGCAGGTTTTCTTCCGGCACGACCAGGTTCTCGATCGCGACTTCGGCATGGCCACCGCCCATTTCCGTATAGTGCTTGCCGTGCACGGCCATCGTCGGGATATCGCGGATAATGCGATAGCCGGGGTTTGGCAGCTCGACGATGAACGTGGAATATTGCTGGTGCCGCGGCGCTTCCGGATTGGTCTTCGCCATCACGACGGCAATGTCGGCAGCAGTCGCTGCGGACGAGAACCACTTCTCGCCGTTCAGGACATAGTTGCCCTTGCCGTCCTTCACGGCGGTCGTCTGCATGCCGGTCGCGTCAGCGCCGGCGGCCTTCTCGGTCATGGAGTAGCAAATGCGCTTTTCGCCATTGATCAGCGGCTTGAGGTATTTCTCTTTCTGGAAATCCGTGCCGTGCGCCAGCAGTGTCAGCATGGTCGCATCGTCCGGGCCCTGAGAATTCATCGACAGCGCGCCGAGATGGCTCTGGCCGAGCTCCATCTGAACGAGCGCATTGGCGAGGGGCCCAAGGCCCATGCCGCCATGCTCGACTGGGAAGAAGGGCAGCCACAGGCCCTGTGCGCGCGCCTTCGTGCGCAGCTCCTTCAGCACGGTCTTGTAGGCCTTACCGGCGGCCATTTCCTTTTCGGCCGGGATGCATTCCTCCTGCACCCAATTGCGCACGCGCGCGCGCACTTCCTTTGCGTCGTCCGGAATTGTGAAATCAATCGCCATGTTTCTCTCCCCAATCGTTTGGCCGGAAGGCTAACGCCGAAGACAGGGAGCGCAAAGATTGCCTTCGCGTCAGGCGCTAAGGATAATCCACACGCTCGAGGAACAACCCGTCCGCCGGCGCCACGGGGCCGCACGCCTTGCGGTCGGCGGCTTTCAGGATTTGGGTGATCCATTCCGGGCGCTGGAAACCGCGCCCGACCTCGACGACACTGCCTACCATCGAGCGGACCTGACGATGGAGGAAGCTGCGGGCGGAGAGCGTGAACTCGATCCGGTCGCCGAAGCGCGCGACATCGAACCGGTCCAGCGTCTTCTCCGGGCTCGCCGCCTGACAGGCTGCGTCCCGGAAGGTCGTGAAGTCATGATGGCCGAGCAGCAGTTGCGCCGCTTCGTGCATGGCGCCTGCGTCGAGCTTCGAGGGCACGCGCCAGGCGAGACCATTGTCGAGCGCGAGGTGGGCCCGGCGGTTGACCAGTACATAGCGGTAGTGGCGCGCCTCGGCGGAGAAGCGAGCGTGGAAATCGTCCGCCACGCGATCGGCTTTCAGCACGGCGATGGGATGCGGGCGCAGGTGGAAGTTCATCGCGTCGGCGACCTTGTCCGGGCGGTCCTGCGCAAGGTCCATGTGCGCCACCTGGCCCGTGGCATGCACCCCAGCATCCGTGCGCCCAGCGCCGACAACCTCAACCGGGGCGCCGTCCAGCTTTGCGGCCGCCTCTTCCAGCGCGCCTTGCACAGTGGAGATGCCCGGCAGCTTCATCCAGCCCTGGTAAGGCCCGCCATGGTATTCGATCAGGAGCTTGTAACGCGGCATGGCATGGCGCTGCCAGCCCGGCGCGATTTGGTCAACCGGGCTCGCCCGAGTGGCGCAGCTTCAGCCAGATAATGGAAGCGCACATGACGAGCGAAACGCCGTTCCAGAAAATGATACTGGGGGCACCTTCCAGCCAGCCATAGAGGCCCCACAGGATGCCGCCGGTCATGGCGAAAAGGTAGGTCACGAGTGACACATCGCGCGCCTGGCGGGTCTGGATGATCTTCAGCGCCTGCGGCGCAGCGGCGAACGTGCCGAAAAACCCGGCGACGAGGCCGAGAAGTTCGATGGGCGTGATCTGCATGAAGATGGCCTTTCAGCCGGAGAATGCGCGTGGATAGGTAAGGGTGCCGGATGCGGGGCCGCCATCGGCAAGGCGGATGGCCATGAAATGCGGGCCGGACCAGGGGGCGGTGAAAGGCTTCGCCGTCCCGGTATCGAAGCCGAAGCGAGGATAGTAGGTATGATGGCCAAGGACGAAGACGATCGTTTCACCCAGCATGTCGAGCTCTTCGAGACCGGTGCGGACGAGATAGCTGCCGATTCCGGTTTTCTGCAAGCCGGGCTTTGCGCTCATCGGGCCAAGGCCGGCAGCGACCGGTTGGCCGTCGATCAGGATACGGAAGAACTCGATATGGCCGATGATGCGGCCATCGTCTGCCTCCGCCACGAGCGACAGCAGACTGTCGCCATCCGCGTGCAGCTGTCGGATGAGGCGGCTTTCATCGTGCGAGTTGAAGGCGAGACCGAAGGCTTCGTCGCTGAGCGCTGCGATGGCGTCCATGTCTTCAGGCCGTGCGTGGCGTGTGAAGAAGCCGATCACGCGAGGAGCGCTCCGGCGGCGAGGGGCGTACCCGCGATGAAGTCCCGTGCGTCGAGCGGTTTGCCGCCGGGTTTCTGCAGCCGCAGCAGCCGCACTGCGCGGCCATCGCCGCAGGCCACCGCGAGGCGGTCGTCCAGCAGCGTGCCGGGGGGCGCGGGGCTCCAGAGGTCCGTCAGTTCACTGAACAGCAGTTTCAGGCGCACAGGCCCCTGCCCGAGATCTGCTTCGCACCAGGCGCCGGGCGTGGGCGACAGGCCGCGTATCCGGCAATCGACCTCGCCGGCTTGGCGAGTCCAGTCGATACGCTGGTCGTCGGCGGTGAGTTTTGCCGCGTAGGTCATGCCATCTTCGCTCTGCGCCACAGGACGGAGGCTACCATCTGCAAGCCCCGCCAGCGCGCGCGGGGCAAGTTCGGCGGCAAGCGCGGCAAGCCGGTCGTGCAGCGTGCCAGCGGTATCCGCGCGGGTGATCGGTGTACGGACGGAGGCGAGCACCGGACCGGTATCAAGGCCCGCTTCCATCATCATCGCATCGACGCCGGTTTCCGTATCGCCTGCCATGATCGCGCGCTGGATCGGCGCGGCGCCCCGCCAGCGAGGCAGGATGGAGGCATGCATATTGAGACAGCCGAGGCGCGGCGCATCGAGAATAGGCTGCGGCAGGATCAGGCCATAGGCGACCACCACGGCCGCATCGAGATTCAGCGCCGCAAAGGCCGCCTGATCTTCCGGCTTCTTCAGCGATTTCGGCGTGCGCACTTCCAGACCGTGCGCTTCCGCGAAAGCGTGCACGGCTGTCGGCGTCAGTTTCTGGCCCCGGCCCGCCGGACGCGGCGGCTGTGAATAGACGCAGGCAATCTCGTGGCCCGCCGCGATCAGCGCTTCGAGCACGCCGAGTGCAATGCCGGGACTTCCCATGAAGGCGATGCGGAGCGGCTTGGTCATGGGCGCCGATCTATCGGCAATCGGGCGGCTTGGAAAGCGAGCCTAGTTCGCGTCTTCGCGGATGGCGCGGAGTTTTGCCTTCTTCACCTTGTCGATGGCGCGCTGGCGTTTCAGGCGCGATAGGTGGTCGATGAACAGCGTACCGTTCAGATGGTCCATCTCGTGCTGGATGCAGACGGCGTAGAGATCTTCCGCCCACTCGTCGACCGGGTTGCCGTTATAGTCGAGATAGCGCAGACGGCAGCGGGCCGGGCGTTCCACCTCGTCGAAGATGTCCGGCACGGAGAGGCAGCCCTCTTCATAGGGCTTGGTCTCTTCCACGGTCTCGAGGATTTCGGGGTTCACGAAATAGCGGGGCTGCTTCTCTTCCCCTTCCCGGGAAAGGTCCATCACGATGATGCGCAGCGGCACGCCGATCTGGATGGCAGCCAGGCCAATACCCGGCGCGTCGTACATTGTTTCCAGCATGTCATCCATCAGCGCCCGGTGCGCGTCGGTGACGCCGCCCTCGACGGGCTTCGACACCTCTTTGAGGCGCGGATCGGGAACGGTGAGGATTTCGCGGATAGCCATGGCGGTCAGATAGGCAGGCCTTCCGCGCGCGTCAACGGGTGGATCACTCCGCCGCCACGTCTTCCGGCCCTGCAAAGCCGAGTTCCGGGGCCCGGCGCATGGCATTCGCCCGCTTGTCCAGCAGCTGCGGGTCATCCGGGGCGGCGTCTTCAGAGGTGATCTTCAGGCTTTCCATCTTGCGAAGGCTGGGCACGACCCGCGTTTCGACCGAGCCGACCATCTTGTTATAGGCCTCGACTGAGCCATTCAGCTGCTTGCCCAGCTTGTCCATATGCTCCAGTACCTTGCCGATCCGAGTGTAGAGCGTCATCGCCTCCTCGGCGGCGGCCTTGGCATTCTCGTTCTGGTGATGCTGGCGCCAGAGATGCGCGACCGTGCGGGCGAGCGCGATCAGCGTGGTCGGCGTGGTGACGATCACCGACTTGTTCATCGCCTTCTCGATCAGGTCGGGCGCATGTTTCAGGGCCTCGGCGAAGAAATTCTCGCCCGGAATGAACATCACCACATAGTCGAACCGGTTACCGAGATTGGACTGGTAGTCCTTCGAGGACAGCGTCTGAACATGGCGTTGTACGCTGGCAGCGTGCGCCTTCAGGTGTGCATCCGCCTGGGCCGGATCGGTAGCGGCATGCGCAGCGAGGTAAGCATCCAGCGATACCTTGGAATCCACGACGATCTGCCGGTCGCCCGGCAGGCGGATGATGGCATCTGGGCGCTGGCGGCCAGCATCGGTCTGGTCGTTCACCTGTTCGGCAAAGTCGCAGTGTTCCGAAAGACCGGCCTGTTCCATCACATTGCGCAGGGTCATCTCGCCCCAGCGGCCGCCGCCTTTCGGCGCAGACAGGGCGGTCACCAGCTTGTTGGTCTCCTGGGTATTGCGCTGCAGGCTTTCACCGATGGCCAGCACCTGCGTCTGAAGGGCCGACTTGTCCTCAACCCTAACCTTCTCGAGTTCGCCGACGCGCTTGGCGAATTCCTCCAGGCTGAGGCCGATCGGTTTCACCAGTTCGCGGATATGGCTCTGCGTGCCTTCCTTGTGACGGGTGAACGTCTCGTTGGCGAGTTGCAGGAACTGTTCGTTCGCCTGCGCGAGGACCGATTGCGCCATCTGGGCGAACTTTGCCTCGTCGGCCTCGCCGCGCGCCTGCGTCTCGGCAAGCTTCAGTTCCGCCTCGCGGGCGACCGCTTCCAGCGTCTGCGTACGCTGCCGCAATTGTTCAAGCTCCAAGCGCTCGAACACCGCGCGCTGGCGGCCCTGCCAGAGGTAAACGCCGAGCCCGATCAAGGCGAGCAACAGGACGACGTGCACGATGTCGAACCCGGCGGAACCGATCACGATAACTGGGGTCATGGCGCGTCCTTCCGGCTGGATCGCCAGAACATAATTGGAACGCATGGGCACTGTCTACACCGGACAGGCGAACCTGCTGCCCCCGGCTGGGGAATTCCACAGCCGGGAAAACAAGGGTTAACGCTGTCAGATCAGACCGGGAACACCGGTCTGACGCCTAGTTCTTAAGAAAGCCCGCTAGGCGCTTGGTGATGATCTCTTCGGCCTCAGCCATGATCCGGTCGATCAGTTCCTTGCAGGTCGGGATGTCGTAAATCAGGCCCGCGACCATGCCGCACGACCAGGCGCCGGCATCCATGTCGCCGTCCTTCATCACCTTCGGATAGATGCCGGCGACTTCTTCGATGATGTCCTCGAACTTGATCGCGGCGCCGAGCGCCTTTTCCTTGGCGAGCAGTTTCTCGACACCGGCATTCTTCAGCACGCGTTCGGTGTTACGCAGGGGACGCATCACAAGGCGCGTGTCGAGTTCGGAGGCGGCGACGAGCGCCTGCTTCACGTTCTCATGCACCGGCGCCTCTTTCGTGGCGATGAAGCGCGTGCCCATGTTCATGCCTTCGGCGCCGAGCGCCATGGCGGCGACGAGCGAGCGACCATCGGCCATGCCGCCGGAGGCGATGAAGGGAATGTCGAGTTCGTCCATCGCCCGCGGCAGCAGGATGAAGTTCGGAACGTCATCCTCACCGGGGTGGCCGCCGCACTCGAAGCCGTCCACCGAGACGGCATCGCAGCCGATATTCTGCGCCTTGAGGGCGTGGCGCACGGCGGTGCACTTGTGGATGACCTTGATGCCGTTGTCCTTCAGCACGGGCAGTACCTGGACCGGGTTGTTGCCGGCGGTTTCGACGACCTTCACGCCGCCTTCGATGATGGCCTTCACGTAGCCCGGATAGTCCGGCGCGTTGACCGCCGGCAGGAAGGTCAGGTTCACGCCGATCGGCTTGTCCGTCATGTCGCGGCAGCGGGCGATTTCGTTGGCGAGGTCTTTCGGGGTGCGCTGGGTCAGCGCCGTGATGATGCCGAGGCCGCCTGCATTGGAAACCGCCGCGGCCATTTCGGCAAAGCCGACATAGTGCATGCCGCCCTGCACAATCGGGTGCTTGATGCCAAGCATTTCAGTGATGCGGGTTTTCATCGCGTGGGTCTCCCTAGGGTCCTGTTGTATTGCCGGGTTCGCACCATCCTTGAACAAGGCGGGGCGGCCCTGCAAGCATGTCATAAGGTCAATCGCGCCACGCCGGACCTGTCCCGGCCGGGCGGGCTGGTCATCGCTGCGCCAAATGCAGGCGCCGCCGCAGTTTCCCAGCGCGCCGCCCCCTGGGGATTTGCCGATCCGGGCCACGGGCGATAGGATTGAGCTCAGGCTATTGGGGAACTCACATGATCCTTTTCGTACACGGTGTCCCGGACACCGCGATCCTGTGGGACCCGCTGATCGCGGCGCTCGGCCTTAAACCGGATTCCTATCGCGCGCTGTCCCTGCCGGGCTTCGGCAATCCGGTGCCGCCGGGCTTCAGCTGCACCAAGGATGCCTACGCCGCCTGGCTCGTGCAGCAGATGGAAGCGGCCGGCGAGCCGGTGCACATCGTCGGGCATGACTGGGGCGCGCTGCTGGTGCTGCGGGCAGCGTCGCTGCGGCCGGATCTCGTCTCCAGCTGGTGCGTGACGAATGCGCTGATCGACAAGGAATACTCCGGCCACCGCACGGCGCGGATGTGGGCGACGCCGCTACTCGGCGAGCTTGTGATGCTCGGCATGCGGAACAAGGCGCGGCTGGAAGCAGGCCTCATCGAGGGCGGCATGCCGGCAAGCCTCGCCAAGGCCGAAGTGCCACACATCGACAAGACGATGCGCCAGTCAATCCTGAAGCTCTATCGCTCGGCGCTGGGCCTCAATTTCCGGGGGGCCTGGGTGGATGATCTCGCGAACCTCCCGAAACGCGGCCAGCTGTTCTGGGGCGAGACCGATCCGTTCGTTGACATCTCGGTGGCCGAGCGCTTCTCGAGGATGTGGGGTACGCCGCTGCATGTGGCGCGCGGCGCCGGCCACTGGGCCTGCCATGAAAGGGCGCCCGAATTTGCCGGGCTGCTGGCCGCGCACTGGTCGCGTTGACCGGCCGAGCTTAGGCGGCAGCCTGCTGCGGCGTGCCGATCTCGCGCTTCACAAGCTCCGAGAGCTGACGAACCGAGAACGGCTTCGGCAGGAACGAGACCGCGCGGTCATCGAGCTGCTTGGCGAGTTCCTGTTCGGCATAGCCGGAGATAAAGATGACGCGGGCATGGGCGAGCTTTTCGCGCGCCTGCTTGATCAGCGTAGGTCCATTCATGCCCGGCATCACGACGTCGGAGATCACGAGGTCGAAATGGCCAGGCTTGCCGTTGATGATTTCCAGCGCCTCTTCGCCGTCTTCGGCCTCCTCTACTTCGTAGCCGCGTGAGCGCAGCACCGAGACGGCAATGTCGCGCACGCCGGCCTCGTCCTCGATCACGAGGATGCGGCCGCGGCCGGACAGGTCCACCGGACGGCTGGCGGCGCGCTGGTCGGCGGACGCCGTATCTGCCGTTTGCGGAATTTCCGAGGCCGGAAGGGCTGGCAGGTAGACGTGGAAATTGGTGCCCTTGCCCATGACGGAGATGGGCTCGATATAGCCGCCCGATTGCTTGATGATGCCGAAAACCGTCGCGAGGCCGAGGCCGGTGCCACTGCCCTTTTCCTTGGTCGTGAAGAAGGGGTGGAAGATCTTGTCCTTAAGTTCCTTCGGAATGCCGCCCCCGGTGTCTTCCACCTCGATCAGCAGGTAGTCGCCGTCCTCGACATAGTCGAAGCCTTTGGCGCGCGCATCGCGGCCAGTGGAGCGGCTTGTGCGGATCGTCAGCTTGCCGCCATCGCGGTGCGCGAGCATTGCGTCCCGCGCATTGGTGACAAGATTTATGATCGCCGTTTCGATCTGTCCCTTGTCGGCGCGGATCCACGGCACATCGCGGCCATGGTTGACCTCGAAGGTGATACGCTCGTCCACTGCGCCGCGCAGCAGCAGCGAGAAGTGCGTGAGGAAGTCGGTGGTGTTGAACACTTCGCGTTTGAAAGTCTGCTCACGCGCATAGGCCAGCAGGCCGCGCACCAGGTCAGCAGAGCGAACGGTCGACTCGTGGATGGCCTTCAGGTTGTCGTAGGACGGATCGCCGATCGGGTGGCGGTTCATCAGGAATTCGCAATTGCCGCTGGTGACCTGCAGCATGTTGTTGATCTCGTGCGCGATGCGGCCGGCGATGTTGCCGATGGCCTGCATCTTCTCGCCGTGTGCAAGGCGGTGTTCGAGCAGGCGATGCTCGGAAATGTCGACGACATAAGCCACCGACGGGCGGCCCTGCGCGTTCAGCGTCACGAACACGTTGGCGTGCTTGACCTTCTCCGCACTGACGGCGCCGGCGAGCTTCAGCGCGACCGGCTTGTCGACGGCCTGGATCAGCGCCGAGGCGACGGCGTCCGGACCATCCTCTTCGGATTCGAAAAGGTCCGAGAAACGCGAGCCGGGCGTTGCGCGGCCGCCGGTCAGTTCCATCAGCGAGCGGTTGGCATCAAGGATGATTGCGCCATCAACGCGGTCGCCGTCGAGGCGGACTGCACCGAAGGGCGCGTCATCGAACATCGGGTCGCCGTCGCTTCGTATCGGACGCGATGCGGCCTGCAGGGAGAAGCGGTCGCCCTCCCCGTTCAAGACTTGCGGGCTCGGCAACAGGATGACGCGGCCGTTGGCGTCTACGCCCTTGCCCGACCAGGTGGTAATCGCCGTGACCGGCAGTTCGACACCGTCGCGCGCACGCAACACGATGTCGGCACGGCCCGGCGCGCCTGACTTGCGGTCACGGCCAAGCATCTTGACGAATTCCGGACGCATGATGTCGTCGAGACGGATGTTCTTCGCGGTTTCGGGAAGGCCGAGCAGTTCACGAAGGTAGCCGTTGGCATAGGTGATCGTGCCATCCGGACGCGCCGCGAGGAAACCCATCGGCGCGTCTTCGACATACAGTGACTTCATGTCGGCCGCGCCGGTGGCTTCAAGCTGGCCGGCGATCCGGCGGATGCGCCACAGGACGCGGCCGCGCGGGAGCGGCGCCACCGTTACTTCGAACTGGGCGGGCACCTGTTCTGGCCCGAAGGCGATGACCGGAAGCAGTTCACGGCGCGGCAGGCCGGCCTGCGCAGCTTTCGACAGGCGGTAGATCGGCGCGGTGACGCCGTGGATCGAGGCGAAGAGTCGGTCGACCGTGACGGGGCCGGCTTCTGCAGCGCCAAGGAACATCGTCTGCGAGGCAAGTTCGCCATAGGCTTGGTTGGCGGCCACCGGCGCGCCGCCCGGATCGGTGACCAGCACGGCCTCTTCCAGCGCATCAATCCAGGGGAAACGCGGCGCGCCGGCATTGGCGATGCGGGCAGCAGCGCCCTTCTCCGGGAAGAGGCCGATGAACCGGCCGGCGCCTCGTACCGTCCAAAGCAAGAAGACGAGGCCGCCTGAGGCCATCGTGATCAGCAGGATCGATCCGGTGGCGCCCGACGCGTGCGGGCGCACCAGCGAGACGCTGGCCGCAGCAATCGACAACAGGAGGCACGCCCAGAAACCCAGCTGCAGCAGGTCGACCTTGCGGCCGGGCGCCAGAGAACCAGCGGTCTCCGCTTCGTCGGCCGATCCGAGGACTTGAGCAAGATCAAGGGTTTCGTTGTCTTTTTTCATTTTCTACCGCCAGTTCACCCGGCCTGCCGCCGGAAGCGCGATTGTCCCGGCGCAGACGACCTCCGCGCACGGTACAGCCATGGTTACTTCGTTCTCGCACGTCAAAGGTTAACGAATCCGAAAATACCGTTAAGACAAGCTCAAACATTCAGCTGATCAGAACAGGATTCGCCTCATGACGATAATGCGCTCTGCCTTTGCGCTCGCCCTTCTCGGAACCGTGGCGGCCTGCGGCACGCCGCCCCGCGCGGAACCCGCCCCCGCGGCCTTCAGCGAAGAGGTGATCGCCGCCGAATCGGTCCGCCTGAATGAGTGGTTTGAAACCAAGTTCAACGAAGCGGTCGCCCGCGACCCGATGCGCCAGACCTATCTCGGCATCAAGGACCGCTACGGGGAGTGGAGCGACGCCTCCGAGGCCTTCGAGCTGGCTGAGCTGGAAATCCAGCGCGCAGAGATCGCCGAGATGAAGGCGAGCTTCGACTTCAACAAGCTGGACCACCAGACCCAGTTGTCATGGCGCCTCGCAGAGTATCAGCTGGAGCGGGCCGAGGCTTCCTGGCCCTACCGGGGCCACAGCTATGTCTTCAACCAGATGTTCGGCGTCCAGTCAGGTATCCCGGCCTTCCTGATCAATCAGCACAAGGTGACCAGCGCGTCTGATGCCGAGGCCTATATCTCCCGCCTCAACGGTGTGCCGGCATATCTCGGCCAGAATGTCGCCAACGCCAGGGAAGCTTCCGGCAAAGGGATCCAGCCGCCCGCCTTTGTCTATGATTATGTCCTGTCGGACGCACGCGGCGTCATCACGGGCTATCCTTTCACCGGGACCGGCGATGGCACCGATGACAGCCCGCTGATGGCGGATATCCGCGGCAAGGTGACCGCGCTCGCCGACAACAGCACGATCACGGAAGAAGCTGCAGCCGACCTTATCTCGCGCGCGGCCGAGGCCCTGAAGAAATCGGTCGGCCCCGCTTATGAAGCGGCCATCGCCGAACTGACCCGCCAGCAGGCCATCGCGACCACCGATGACGGCGCCTGGAAGCTGCCGGACGGCGCCGCCTATTACGACAATCAGCTCGCCCAGATGACGACCACAGATCTGACGGCGGACGAAATCCACCAGATCGGTCTCGACGAAGTTGCGCGCATCCACGGCGAGATGCAGGCGATCATGACTCAGGTCGGCTTCACGGGCACGCTGCAGGAATTCTTCGAGTTCATGCGCACTGATCCACAATTCTACAAACCGGAAACCGAGGAAGGCAAAGCCGAGTACCTCGCCGAAGCGGTCGCCGCGATTGACCGGATGAAGGCGGACCTGCCCAAACTCTTCAACACCTTCCCGAAGGCCGACATGGAAGTGAAAGCCGTTGAAGCCTTCCGCGAGAAGTCGGCCGGCAAGGCCTTCTATTCCCGCCCTGCCCCGGATGGCAGCCGTCCCGGCATCTATTATGCCAACCTCTTTTCGATGGCTGACATGCCAACCTACCAGCTGGAGGCGCTGGCCTTCCATGAAGGCATTCCGGGCCACCACATGCAGATCGCCATCGCGCAGGAACTGGAAGGCATCCCGAGCTTCCGCAAGTATGGCGGCTACACGGCCTACTCTGAAGGCTGGGGTCTTTACTCGGAACTCGTGCCGAAAGAACTCGGCTATTATTCCGATCCCTACTCGGATTTCGGCCGCCTCGCGATGGAGATCTGGCGCGCCGCGCGCCTCGTTGTTGATACAGGCATCCACAGCAAGAAATGGACGCGCGAACAGGCCGTCCAATACCTCATGGACAACACGCCGAACCCGCAGGGCGACTGCGAGAAGGCCATCGACCGATACATCGTGATGCCGGGCCAGGCGACAGCCTACAAGATCGGCATGCTGAAGATCGTCGAGCTGCGCGAACGTGCCCGCACCCAGCTGGGGGACCAGTTCGACATCCGGGAGTTCCATGACATCGTATTGAGAGACGGCGCCGTGCCGCTTGCGGTGCTGGAGGAGACGGTGGACGCATGGCTCGAGAGCAAGAAGGCGTAAGACGCATGACCGGGCCCCGACGGGCAGCCTTGCTGGGCCTGCTGCTGCCGCTGACGTCGCTGGCCGGCTGCAACACGCTGGCGGCAACCTTTTTCAAGCCCGACGTACAGGCCGCTCCCGCGAGCGTGCCAGCGGGCGACTACAAGCTCGATCCGGCGCATGCGTCCCTTTTTTTCCGGATCAACCATCTCGGCTACTCGACCTATGTCGGCCGGTTCGAGCGTTTCGATGCGAGCCTGTCAGGCGATCCCGCCGCGCCGGAAGCGGCGGCCGTGACAGCCATCGTCGACATGACGTCGCTGAATATCGCCAATCCCGACTTCGCAACTGAGCTGATGGGACCGGACTGGTTCAATTCCGCTGCCTTTCCGCAGGCCAGTTTCCGTACGCTGGGCCTCAAGCGTATCGGCGAGACCGAAGCCGATATCAGCGGCGAGCTGACCCTGAAGGGCAAGACACAGCCCGTAACCGTCCGTGCCCGGCTGAACGGCAGTGGCTATGACCGGCTTCGCGGCGCCGATGTTGTCGGCTTCTCCGCCACGCTTCCCATCAGCCGCGCGGCGTTCGGTATCGACCGATTCTCGGGACTTCTGGCAGACGAAGTCGAACTCCAGATCGAAGCCGAGTTCGTGAAGGTCACCCCCGGCTGAGCGGCCCCAGCGCCGGGCCGCGCCGCGTGATGCGCAGTGCAATGCGTCCGCCCCTTCGGCCGATCTCGGCTTCAGCCGCGAGCACGCCGCCCTCGCCGCCCGAAATCAGTTCCACCGGCTGATCGGCCGGCATACCGAGCAGCAAGGTGGCGCCTGGCTTCAGGCCGGAAAGCTTCGAAAGTGGTACGGCGAGGCTTGCCACCCGCGCTGTCAGCGTCGCCGAAATCGCGCCCTGCGATGGATGGACATTGACCGTGACCGGCCCCTGCGGAGCATCCGGTTTTGCCGGTGTCGCAATTGCGTCCGCGACGATCAGTTGGGCACGGAAAATATCCGTATGGACGCGCATCGAGAATTCGGTGACCAGCGCTTCGCCCGGCGGCGCGATGGCCGCAGCAAAGGCGAGTTCGGTCTCAAGGGCGGAGAAGCTGAGTTGCGGCGCAACGCCCTGCGCCAGTGGGCGCACCAGGGCCTCCAGCAGTGCAAGGTCAATCGGGCTGAGCGGCCGCGCAGGGCCGGCCCGGTCGCGCGCGCCGCACGCCGTTTCGATCAGCAGCTGGGCGAGGCCGGGGGACATGACCAGCATTGCACCGATATCGCCGTCGCGATTTGCAAAGCAGACGATGGCCTGGCCGCGGTCTTCGTCCGACTGGCGCACTGCCGCATCGAACGGTCCGCGCCCTATACCGGCAACCGCCGCCGCAATCGGCAGGCCGCAGCTTTCCCTCATCGCCATGGACAGACGCGCCGCAAACCGGCGGGCGGTCTCGTGGTCCTCATGTCTCTGTTGGGCCGGAGCCGCCGCAAACTCCTCAACCGGGCGCGCTGCCGGGGAGACGGCGGGAGACGGTTCAGGCGGCAGGTCAGACAGGTCCGGGCGCAGTAGCGCTTCGATCTCGGCCGGGCTTAGCAATCCGCGTGCGGTCATCAGGGGCCTGTCCGGTTCTGCCGGCTCGAAACCGCGCGGCATGTCGGCCATCACCTGTCCCCGGCGGCGCGGGGACATGTCCCAGCCGTCATCGGCGCTGTCGGTCAGCGCCGGCGCAGGACGAGGCGCGGCGGAAGTGCGGGTCATCCGCCCTTAATCGCCCGGATCCGGTTAACGAGCCGTTAGGGAAATGGCCGCGCCGGACGGGGTTAAGTGCGAAGCCCTGCAAATTCAGCTTATTTTGGCGATTTTAACGCCGTGGTCAGCGCTTGGTAAGGCGCGATTCGGAAGTTGGGCGCATTGTCTCTTCATTGCTGAAGGGGAAACCTTGAGAGTTCCGCCAAGGCGTTTGGGTGAGTGGTAGAATAAAAAAGGCGGTGCTCCTTTCCGGGAGCGCCGCCTTTCAGGTTTGGCGCTGTGTCAGCGCGCTTAGTCGTCGCGCAGCGTGCGCTCCTTGCGCTCGTGACGCTCCTGCGCCTCAAGGCTCAGCGTGGCCGTCGGGCGCGCCTCGAGGCGGCGCAGGCCGATCGGCTCCCCGGTTGCTTCGCAATAACCGTAGGTGCCGTCTTCGATGCGGCGCAGGGCCGAGTCGATCTTGGAGATCAGCTTGCGCTGGCGGTCCCGGGTACGCAGCTCAAGCGCCTTGTCGCTCTCGGCCGAGGCGCGATCGACGATATCCGGCAGCGAGCCCGATTCGTCCTGGAGATTGTGGATGGTCTGCTTGGCGCCGTTGAGGATGTCGGCTTTCCATTCTTCCAGCAACCGCCGGAAATAGGCGCGCTGGCGTTCATTCATGAACTCTTCGTCTTCGGTCGGACGGTAGTCGTCTGAAAGATCGATGCTCACCGCAGGCTCCTTCACTCGTTTGCGTGCCATATAAATCGACCCTCGATTCGGTTCAATTACGAATGCTGATTAGTTAAGTCCAGTATATTCAAGCCCTTACGCCAAAAATACGACATTTCCGCGTAACATTCGAGCCATCAGGTGCAGTGAACGCTCGGCCTGCAGTGCAAGTTGCACACCGGGTCTTGATCTTTGGGACCCCGGCAGTCTCTATGGCACACGTCCCCCCCGCCGCTGTGCTTCCCCCGGTTTCCCCACCCGAATGGCCAAACAACGCAAACAACCGACCAAGCAGGCTGGCTGGATGCTGGCGGTGATGTTCAATTCGTTGTTGATCCTCCTGCCCGTCATCGGGGCCAACACGGTCAGGCAGGCCTATGAAGGGGTGGGCGTGGCCGAACAACCCACCATCGACGCGATCATCCAGACCAAGGACCGTATTGACGAGGCTTTCCGGGAGCTGGCCCCCAAGGAGGAAAGCCGCAAGCTGCCCTTCTGGCAGGACAAGGTTCAGCGCGCCCTGGAAGACAAAGATGTCGACGCGCTTCGCGGCTATCTCCTCGCTGCCCCGCCGATGCTCGGCAATGATCTCGGCAAGCAGGTGCGTGCCCGCGCTGAAGCGGAAACCAAGGGCACCGCCGACGAAAGGATGATCCGCGCCGCGCTGCAGAAGGTGCCGGAGAGCGTTGCCCGCGCCATCGAATACGAGATCGGACTGCCGCAGGTCGACATTGTGCCGCCCGCCCCCGAGCCCGCAGCGGCACCGGCGCCTGCATCGGAGCCGGAAGCAGCTGAATCTCCGCCCACCGCTGGCGAGCCTGCCGCAGCCACCACTGGCACTGAAGCCTCACCTTCCCCCACCATACCCGGCGGCGAGGAAGAGATTGGCGAAGTGCTCGAGGCCGGTATACGCCCGGAACTGGACTGGCGCTTCCGCCTTCTCGGCAGCTATGGCGACCTCGTGACCATGTCGCAGCGCTGGACCGGCGGGGACTGGTCAGACAGCATTGTTTTCAAGCTCACCGGTATCGGACTGGTCCAGCAGGGCATCAGCGACGGCCTGTCGGACGCCAATATCCGGGCCGTGTCCATCGTAAAGTCGGCAAGCCGGTCAAAGCGCCTGACGCCTCAGTTCACGGATTATCTCGACGCCCGCACCGGCGCCGCCGTGCCGCGCGATGTGCTGATGCCGGCCCTCGAAAACGCGCTGAAGGGCCTTGCAACAACCGAGGTGCGCGGAGCGCGCGTGCGTGACGCCTTCGAGAAATCCATCGATCCTGCCGGCCTGGCGCTGCTGGAATCCGACCTCGAGCAGATCGACAAGATCGCAACCCTCACCAGCCCTTCCGCCACGCTCGCCCTGCTCTCGCATGTCGAGGACGGTACCGACCTTCGCCGCGCCCGCATGCTGGCGGAAGCGGGCGGCATGCAGGCGGTCGCGCTGGTCAAGGAGCGCGGAAACGAGGCATTGCGTGTCGCCGATGCGGGCGTGCGCTGGGACAATTCGATGGTGCTGGAGATCATGAGCCTCACGGCAGCCGGAATGCTCCTGTTCTGGGTCGCCCTGTCGACGATCCGGATCTATTTCCCGAAGAAGCCGGCCAAGGCCGAACCCATCGGCGCCTGAACAAGCTCCGCGGGTTTCGGTTCAAGGATCGGGGCCGTGTATCAGCCGAGATTGAAGGCGCCGCGGATACCGTCGATCAGCAACTGCGCCGAAAGCGCCGCCAGGATCACACCGAGGATCCGCGTCAGAGCGCCCGCCACACTTGCCCCGATGATGCGGACAATCGGCCCGGCCAGCAGGAATACGACCAGCGTGATCAGCAGATTGAGGCCGATGGCGGCGAGTACGACGCCCTGCTCTTTCCAGTCCGCCGCTTCCGACATGTAGAAAATGGCCGTGGCAATCGAGCCCGGCCCGGCGATCATCGGAATGCCCATGGGGAACACGGAGATATCATCCGGCTCCGGATCGTTCTTGTGTTCTTCAAGTACCTCTTCGGCCCGGTTCTCGCGCCGCTCGGTGCGCTTCTCGAACACCATGTCGAGGGCGATCAGGAAAAGGAGTGCGCCGCCCGCGATCCGGAAGGCATCAAGCGAGATGTGCATCGCATCCAGCAGCCAGGCGCCGCCGAACGCGAAGAACAGCATGATGAGCGTCGCCACAAAGACCGACTTGTACGCCATCTTCCGGCGGTGGGCCGCCGGTGTGCCCGCGGTCAGGGTTGCGAAGATCGGCGCCACGCCCGGCGCGTCAATCAGCACGAAGAACGTGACGAAGGCCGCCATGAAAAGGGAAATGAGTTCAGGGGTCATGCGCGCAGCGCCTTAAGGCTTGCGCGTCGCCGCGTCGAGGATTTCCCGCACAGCCGGAGCCACCGTCACTTCCGTCGCCGGCGGTTTCAGCCGGGACAGGTCGCTGCCGTCTTGCGACAGGGCAGTCAGCATCTTGTGGCCGCGCAGGCGCTGCAGCAGGCCGTCGGTGCCGCGCGGCGTATCGGCCGAGGCAAAGCGCCCGCCGCCCAGATCCACGCGCAGGCCCTCGCCCTTGCCCGCTTCCAGGAGCCGGATGGCTTCATCCAATCCCACTGCCGGGACCGGGTTCAGTGACAATGAGGCGCGCAGCGTATTGCCCTCGGCCATCACAGGTCCTCCGCGCCGGCAGACGGCATCAGCTTCCGGCAGCGGCTCAGCGCGCGGTAGAGGTCGCCCGCCACGACATCGGCGGAAATCTGCAGCACGTCGTCATGCGCGTCCGGCATCTCGGCCAGCAGGCCCGCCAGCGCATCCGCCGTTTGCGTATAAAGAGGCCCGTCCACCTCGCCGAGCAGATACATCTGCATCACGGCAAAATAGGCGCGCCCTGCAGGGGTCGCTGCATCGGCTGGCTTCAGGATGTCTTTTTCGCGCAGCACACGCGCCTGCGTCTCAAGCAACAGGACGCCGCGCCGGTCGCCATTGCGGACAACAGCGCCATTCACCACGAAGGTTTCGCCGGGCTTGAGGGAGAGTTTGAGTGGCATACTGCGCTGAACCTCGTCCTGCGGACTGTCCCAAGTTCGCACACAGGCGTTAACGCTTGATTGCCATCAATTTACCTAGCCGAAGGGTACCATTTGCCGGCGGGCAGATCGGGGGGCGGGAGGCTGCCATGCGCCCGTCTCAGGTGGGCGTTGGATCATAAGTCCTGCACAATCCCGCGCACCCCGACATTGAGCCGGATCGATCGGAAAAGGTGCGGCGCGTATCTGAAGCTTGAGCCTCTGTGGCGCGGCGCATGGCCAGCTCTGTTTACCACAACTACCCCCTTCCCTTAAGTGAATTCGATGTTGCATTGCAGCGCTTTCCTATAGGTCAGCGCTTGCCCGGCGCGGGCCCGGCCTTATGGTGAGTGTGCAGATTTCAGAGGGATCAGGGCCGATGCGCTTCGAAGGCACCAGCAATTATGTGGCAACAGACGACCTGCGGGTGGCCGTCAACGCGGCGATCTCGCTGGAGCGCCCGCTGCTGATCAAGGGCGAGCCCGGCACCGGCAAGACCGTGCTGGCCATCGAGGTGGCCAAATCCCTCGGCCTCGAACTGATCGAGTGGCACATCAAGTCGACCACCAAGGCGAACCAGGGCCTCTATGAGTACGACGCGGTTTCGCGCCTGCGCGATGGCCAGATGGGCGAAGAGCGCGCCAAGGACGTCAAGAACTACATCAAGAAGGGCAAACTCTGGGAGGCGTTTACCTCCAAGAAGCGCCCCGTGCTGCTGATCGACGAGATCGACAAGGCCGACATCGAGTTCCCGAACGACCTCCTGC
>CAZXQD010000045.1:0-28124 GCA_964643405.1 uncultured Hyphomonas sp.
CGGCAACACCGCCGTTGAAGAGGCGCTGTTCCTGACGAACTTCGCCTCCAAGGTCACCGTGGTTCACCGCCGCGACCATTTCCGCGCCGAGAAGATCCTGCAGGACCGCCTGTTCAAGAATCCGAAGGTGGAAGTGATCTGGGATTCCGCTCTGGAAGACGTGCTCGGCGACGAGCAACCCCTCGGCGTCACCGCCGCCCGCATCAGGAACGTGAAGACCGGCGCAGTGCGCGACATCCCCGTCCACGGCATCTTCATCGCCATCGGCCATGCGCCGTCCACGGAGCTTTTCAAAGGCAAGCTGCCGCTGCGAGACAATGGCTACCTGATCACCGAGCCCGGCTCCACGCGCACCGCCATCCCTGGCGTGTACGCCGCCGGCGACGTCACCGACGAAACCTACCGCCAAGCCGTCACCGCCGCCGGCATGGGCTGCATGGCCGCGCTGGAAGCGGAGCGCTGGCTTTCGGAGGAAGCCGCCCATAGCGAGGCGTTGGCGGCAGAATGACAGAGAGCGGCCGGTTTCCCGGCCGCTCTCTCCTTCTTGCGCTACCCTGGCTTCAGTTGGCCAGCTCGAGCTGGTCGATGTTCCGCAGCACGGACGCCTGATCGCTAAGCCGGCGCGCCCAGGGGCTCAGCGGCTTGTGCTGCAGGCGTTCGGCTGAGATCGCTTCAGCCGTCGCCGTCAGCCCGCCGCGCAGCGCGGCGTGCAGCGCCGTGAGCGTCAGGATATCCCGCTGCGCGTGGCTTCCGCCGAAGCGCTGCGCAACGCTCCGTACAGCGAGGATCTTTGCTGCCGCTTCGGCATAACGCTCCGCGCCGAATGCGACAAAGCCTTCTGCCAGCGGCAGACCGACCGCGCGGGTGATCTCCGCATTGTCGCCAACCCCAGCCGCCGTCCGGTGCATCGCCGTCAGCGTCCGCTGCACAAGATCGCTGCGCCCCGCGCCGATGAAAGCCATCAGCGCGTGCAAGTCGTTGAATGCATAGAAAGCGTCCTCCGCACAGCGCTCCCACGCCGCCGCAACCGGCTGAAAGCGGCCCCTGACATCAACGCCCTCGAGGTGCAGCCGCCAGAGCAGTGCTGAGGCGTCGATACCTTCGAGTACAACGCCGGAGTCCGGGTTCGGTCGCACACGCTGGTCATAGAGGCGCAGCACTTCCTCCGTGTTCCCTGCATCGAGATAGAGCAGCGCAAGGTGCCACCAGTTGTGATAGGCAAAGCCGCTGTCCGGCGACCAATCCTTCGCATTCTCCACAAGCCAGGGGATGCCCGCCTCGAGGTCGCCGCGCATTTCGTTGACATGCGCCACCGCATGCACGGCCCAGCCATCGCGCGGATCGATGGACACCGCCTGCCGCCCGAACGTCTCGGCACGGAAGAAGTCGCCGCATTCTTCGAGCCCGAAAGCAGCCATGCCGAGCAGCACGCCGTAGCCATCTTCGCCGCGCTGGAACGCCCGCAGTGCCTGCAGCGGGCCATCCCGGAGTTCGGCCTGCAGACCGAGGAAGAAGCAGCCCGTATGGGCAAACTGCACCGCGAGGAGATCGCGCGGCGTCTCGCGGGCAAGGCTGACCAAGCGGCGAGTGCCTTCGTGGAAGCGACCCTCGGCCCAGTCCTGCGCCGCGGCAAGATGCACGCCGTCACGCGCCGAGAGCCGGGCGGCCGCGCCGGCGCGCAGGCTGCGCTCGATTTCTTCGCTAAGCGCCTTGTCCGTCTGCTGAACTAGCAGGCCGGCGCGCAGGGCCCAGGCGCTGCCGAATTCCGGGTCTTCGGCGAGTGCCGCATCAATTGCCGCCACCGGGTCGCCCCTGTAGAGGTGGACGAGTTCTAGAGCTTCATCATAATACCTCAGCGCGGCGCGCGAGGTGGTGGAAACGGCGTTTCCGTAACGGTCTTTCAACATGGCAGGTTTCCTTGGTTTTCGGCATCCAGCGGGAGGTGCTGGCTTGCCCGGAGACCTAGAAGTCCTGCCTGACCCGCGATAGCAGGCGCGTGGTACACTTCACGGCACAATTTTTATCGCCGGAATTTCAATGCGTTGGCGGATTATTTCGGCCGCGTCCTTGAATCTGCCGCAGTCCGGCGCCAAACAACTGCACCTGAAGTACTGTACTCCGGGTAGGGTTTTCCATGACGATCCAGGTTGCCAGCAAGGGCGAGCAGACGCGCCAGCGCCTGATGGACATCACGCAGTCCGCCGTGCTCGAAAAAGGCTTCGGCGCCACCTCCATCGAAGAGATCATCACCGAGGCAGGCATCACCAAGTCCGGCTTCTTCTATCACTTCAAAGACAAGAACGATCTCGCGAAGGCGCTGGTCGAGCGCTACGTCAACGACGAAGTCGCGATGACCGAGGAACTCTTCGCGCAGGCCGACGGTCTCAGCGAAGATCCGCTTCACAGCTTCCTGATCTTCCTGAAACTGCTTGCCGATAAGCTGCGGGACCTGCCGAACGGCCACCCGGGATGCATCGTCGCCTCCTGCTGCTATCAGGAACAGCTGTTCAGCCAGGACGTCCGCGACCTCTGCACCGGCAGCCACTTCACCTGGCGGCGTGTGATGCGCGAGCGGCTGGAGCGCATCGCCGCCAAGTACCCGCCGAAGGTGGAAGTCGACTTCGACGCGCTTGCCGACATGTTCTCCGCCCTCGTGGACGGCGGCATAATTCTCTCTCGTTCGCTGAAAAATCCCGAGATGCTGGCCCAGCAGGTCATGCTCTATCGTGGCTTCGTGAAAACGGTTTTTGCCGGCACCTGACGGGGCCTAGAGCATCCCCTGTGCGATTTTCTCGATCTCGCGCGTCCTCGCCGTCTGCACGACATCCAGCAGCGTCTGCGCCCGTTCCTGCATCACGCGGTCAAGCTCCGTGGCCGGATCAATCTCCAGCGCCGCACCCAGTTCTATCTCGATCTCGCTCTTGTATTTCTTCGCATCGAACGCCGCCAGCGCCCGCGCCCATTGCCAGCGCAGGCCCGCATCCTCCGGCGCGAGGCGCACGGCCTCGGCATAGTATTTCCGCGCGGTCTTGAGGCTCGCCCCCATCACGGCTGCGCCGATGCTGCCGCCGCGACGGTGCACTTCGACATGCCAGACCGCCAGGAAGCCCAGCGCGTAATGGTTCGCCGGGTCGTCCGCCAGCACGCCCTCGGCCAGCGCCTTCGCTTTTGGTCCGTACCCGGACTCGTTCGCCTCCGACAAGCTCATCGGCCGTGTTAGCAAGGAGAGCGCAATCGCCTTCTGCAGACGGCCTTCCTCATGCCGGGAGTCCTTTTTGAGCGCCGCTTCGGCCGCGGCCAGGGCATCCCGGATCAGGCCTGTATCCGGCTCTCGCCCCGCACACACCGCTTTCGCCAGAATCGTGCGGGCCCGCAGCGCATCTGAATCCGGCGAGGAAACGGCTGACGCTTCCGCGAGGGCAACATCATAGAGCCCGGCGCGGAAGGCGGCGTCTGCCGCCGCAATATCCGCCAGGGCCACAGGCGGACCTGAGACAACAAGCAACACCAGAATCAAGCTGCGCCGGATCATGCACCCTGATACTAGACCCTTCTGGCGCATCCGGCGAGCGGGCGCGTGAACAGTGGGCGCAAGGCAGGCCATGGCGGACAGTTTCGAGGCAGACGTGGTGGTGATCGGCGCAGGCGTGATCGGCCTGGCCAGCGCCCGCGCGCTTGCCCTCGCCGGGCGCGAGGTCATCGTGCTTGAGGCGGAAGACCAGATCGCGATGCACACCTCCTCGCGCAATTCGGAGGTCATCCATGCCGGCCTCTACTACGCCAAGGGCAGCCTAAAGGCGCGCCACTGCGTCGCCGGAAGGCGGATGCTCTATGCCTATCTGGATGCCCGGGGCATCGCGGTGAAGCGTTGCGGCAAGTTCGTGGTTTCGGTCGGCGCGGCCGAGGCAGAGGGCCTCGCGGCCATCCTTGCACGCGCCGAGGATAACGGTGTCGAGCAGCTGAGCCTCATCGACGGCGCCGCGGCGCGGCGGATCGAGCCCGCCCTCAGCCCGGAGATTTCCGGCGCCATCGTCTCGCCGGTCTCCGGCATTTTCGACAGCCATGCCTATTTCCTCGCGCTGCAGGGCGAACTGGAGGATGCCGGCGGCTCCATCGCCTTCGGCACACCGCTCCTCTCCGGAGCGGTTGAGACAGGCCACATCCGCCTTGAAACCGGAGGCGCCTCGCCCGCCACCATCCGCGCCCGCACGGTTGTTAACGCTGCCGGACACCACTCCGTCACGGTGGCCCGCGCCATCGAAGGCCCCCACATGGCCGCCCTGCCCCGCCCCTGGTTTACCAAAGGCAGCTATTTCTCGATCCAGGGCCAAACGCCATTCAGTCGCCTGATCTACCCGATGCCGGACACGTCCAGCCTGGGCCTTCACCTGACGATCGACCTTGCCGGGCGCGGCAAAGTCGGCCCGGACGCCGAATGGCTGGCTGAAGATGCCCGCCCCCCCTTCGACTACCGGGTGAACCCGGCCCGTGCGGCCGTGTTCCTGCGTGAGGTGAACCGTTACTGGCCGGGCCTTACCGAGGACAGGCTTGTACCAGATTATGCCGGCGTAAGGCCGAAACTGGTGCCCCCCGGCGCCCCTTCGGGCGATTTCCGCATCGAAGGTCCTGAAACCCATGGCAGTCCCGGCCTGATCAACCTCCTGGGCATAGAAAGCCCCGGCCTGACCTCGTCCCTGTCGATTGCTGACCATGTCACCGGATTGGCGGCCTAGGGCGCTTGCACGCCCCCGCCCCAGTGTGTATCAGGCGCCTTCGCTGATCGGGCGAAGGGTTCGGTAGCTCAGCTGGTTAGAGCGCGCGACTCATAATCGCGAGGTCGAGAGTTCAAGTCTCTCCCGAACCACCAACAACCCCGGCGTATCCCTCGCTTCAGTGCCAGGCGCCATGCTGCACCGCAGTAACCCCGCCTTATCCCCGGCGGCCTATCCCTTTCCATGACTGGCACTTCCTGCTTTCTGGCTGGCCTGAGGAAAGTTTCATGCGCATGAACCCCGCCCGCCGTTCCGCCTTCGCCCTGTTCAGCCTGCTCACGCTGGCCCTGGTGCCAGCGGCCTTCGCGGAGGAAGCCTCGGTTCCCGCCGAACCGGTAGCGGCCCCGCCGAAAATCGCCCTCGTCCTCTCCGGCGGCGGCGCGCTCGGCATTGCTCATGTCGGCGCAATCCAGGAACTCGAACGCCTCGGGATCCGGCCGGACATGATTGTCGGCACCTCGATGGGCGCGGTCATCGGCGGGCTCTACGCGTCCGGCATGAATGGCGCGGAGCTGGAAGCGACTGTGAACGACGTCGACTGGGCCGGCGTCTTCGCGCCCGAGAAGGACCGGGACAAACTGACCTTCCGCCAGAAACAGCAGCAGGCGGATTTTCCCGGCACCGCGAGCCTTGGCGTCTCAGCGTCCGGCATCCTGCTGCCGACCGGCGCTGTGCCAGACCAGGCGCTGATGAAGGAATTGCGCCGTCTCACACCTGCGCGCACCCGGCTTGAATCCTTCGACGACCTGAAGATCCCCTACCGCGCGGTCGCGACCGACATCGCCACCGGCGAGGCCGTCATCCTCGACTCCGGCGAGCTGCCGATGGCGATGCGCGCCTCGATTTCCCTGCCCGGTGTTTTCCCTGCCGTGCGCCATGAGGACAAGCTGCTCGTCGATGGCGGCCTCGCCGCCAACGTGCCGATCAAGGTGGCGCGCGACATGGGCGCCGACATCGTCATTGTTGTCTGGACGCCCAGCGAACTGATCCCGGAGGAAAAGATCGGCTCGGTCGTCGATGTGCTGGCGCAGACGGTCAGCCTGCTCATCCTCACTAACGAGCGCGCAGAAATCGCGACGCTGACGCCCGATGACCTCCTTGTGCGGATCAATACCGCCGGCTTCAGCCCGACCGCCTTCACCCGCAGCGGTGAGCTGATCGAAGCCGGGCGCGCCGCGATGCTGGCTGAGACGGCCCGCCTGCAGACGCTGGCCGCCAGCCGTCCGGCTATCGCCTATGCCGGCAAGGCGGAGACCGGCGCGCCGGTCATCGGCTTCCTGCGCATCGAAAACTCCTCGCGCCTCGACCAGTCGCTGCTCGAGAGCAAGGTGATTGACCTTGTCGGCAAGCCGGCCCGGACAGAAGAGATCGATGAAGCGCTGGACCGGATCTATGCGCTCGGACCTTTTGAGCGGGTCGACTATGCGTTTGAGGAAAAGGGCGGCCAGACCGGACTTGTCGTACGGGCCATCGATGTCGTGCCGGATGCGGGACGCGTACGCTTCGGCCTGATCGTCGAGAACGATTTCAACACCGAATCCGACGCGGCCATCTCGCTTGATTTCCGTTCCCCGGCGCTCGACTCCTATGGTTCGGAGATTCAAGCCCGCGCCACGCTGGGCGACTTCAACGAGATCGCAGCGGAATATTTCCGTCTCCTGGATCCGGGCCAGAGCTGGTTTGCCTCGGTGCGCGGCGAGATACAGAACCGGCCAGTGAACGTGTTTTCCTCACGCGGGTTCAAGGAAGCCGGCTATGATCTTACCTACGGCCTCGCAGGTATTGATGCTGGCTACCAGTTCGGCAATGTCGGCGAAGTCCGCGTCGGCATCGAAACCGGCACAGGCCGCGCCAAGCTGAATGAAGGCTTCGCTCCGCTCGCGGAAATCGACATCGATATCGGCCGCATCATTGCCTCGGCCGCCTATGATACGCTGGACGATCCCTTCTTCCCGCGCGAAGGCGTGCGCGCTGGTGCGCGTTATGTGCAGGGCATCGAAGCCATCGGCGACAATGCGGACTTCCAGACCATAAGCGCTTCGGCGCTGACCGCGCGCAGCTTCGGGTCCAACACGTTGATCGCCTCGCTCGCCGCAGGCCAGCGCATCGACGGTGACTTGCCACTCGATGCGCTTTACCGGGTCGGCGGACTTTTCAGCCTGTCGGGCTATCGCAAGGAGGAGCTTGCGGGTGAAAATTTTGTCACCTCGCAGCTGATTTACCGGCGCCGCCTCGTGGGAGATTCCGAACAGCTCTTCGGCGTCCCGCTCTACATCGGCGGCTCGGCAGAGATCGGCGATGTCTGGCGGCAAGACCGCGACTTCGATGCCGGTGAATTGCGCTTCGGTGGCAGCGTCTTCCTTGGTGCGAGCACGGCCTTTGGCCCGATCTACCTGGCCTTCGGACGCTCCGAAGGCGGACGGCAATCAGCCTATCTGCTCATTGGACGGACGTTCTAGGGCGGCGCGCGCAAAAGTGTTCGGGTTTGCGCTGAAGCGCCGTCAGAATCAGAAACCTGAAGCGAATGCCATGATCGCGGATCAGGGCGCGAGGCTCTAGGCGCCGGCCGCACGCTTCGGCTGGCCGCTGGAGATCAGGATGTCCGCCAGCGTCGCCACCAGCGGGCGCGGCCGGATCGGTTTCTCGATCAGACCCGAGAATCCTGCACGTTCACACGCCGTGCGGCGTTCGGGGCTCGCATCGGCCGTCACCGCCACGACGGGCGTGAGCATGTTCAGGCCGTTGCCAGCGCGCGCGGCGCGCAGCACCGCTTCGCCGCCGCCATGCGGCATGTGGACATCTGTCAGGATCACCTGATAGCGCCGCTGCCCCACGCGCGTCACGGCCGCTGCCGCATCTGCCACCGTCTCGACACGCCAACCGGCCGCGATCAATGCTTCGCGGATCACGAAGGCGCTCGCTTCATGGTCTTCCGCCAGCAGCACTTCACCAAGATCGAAGCGCGCCGCATTGCCTTCCGGCTTGTTCTCGACCGCAAGGCGCGGGCCCGCCTTGATCACAGGCAGCGCCACCGTGAACACGCAGCCGCCGCCCGGATTGTCGGAGAGGATGATCTCGCCGCCCAGCTTGCGCGCAAGGCTGCGTGCAATGGCAAGGCCGAGGCCACTGCCGGAGAAGGCATCTGCACTTTCAGACTGTTCGAACGCTTCAAACAGGCGTGCCTTGTCCGCATCAGATATGCCGCGCCCTGTATCGGCGACGCGCATGGTCAGCATCAGACCGTCCGGGGACGGAGAGGTTGCCAGCGTCACCGTCACCTGGCCGCGATCCGTGAACTTCATCGCATTGCTGACGAGATTGAACAGGATCTGGCGTAGGCGTCCGGCATCGCACTCGATGCGCGGCTCGGCGCCGGTAGCGACCCCGATGCGCAGGCTGACGCGCTTCTCGTCGAACTGCGGTAGCCAGAGGTCGCGCGTCTCGATGGCGAACTGGCGCAGCTCGATCGGATGCTTGGTAATGGCGAGCTTGCCCGCATCGATCCGCGAGAGATCGAGCAGGTCCGTCAGCAGGCGTTCCAGATGCTGGCCGCTCTGCGAGATGGTCTTCGCAAGGCGCTTGGTTTCCCCGGGCGGCAGCTGGGTATCCAGCAGGTCGGCCACGCCCATGATGCCGGTCAGCGGCGTGCGAATTTCGTGGCCGATGAAGGCGAGCGTGCGGGCGCGCGATTCGGCGAGGCGGGTCAGCTGGCGCTGGATGTCATCCATCTTGCGCTGGGCATTCTGCTGGGCGCGGGCGCGCGCAGCGTTCTCTTCGGCAACAGCCTTGAGCAGCTGGGCCGGCGAGACAATGCCGGCATAGGCACCCTGCTCCATGACGATCACGCCGTCGGTCAGCGCGCTCGTGCCCTGCTCGGCGGCGGTCTTGGCGATCAGCGCGGCGGGCACGTTCGACTGCGCCACCACGGGCTGGGCGCCGACGAGGTGGGTCACCGAGCGGGCCGCATAGACATCGCGCCCGTTCGGCCCCGCCAGTGCCTCGGTCAGACGCGCACGGGTCACGAGGCCATAAGTGGCGGTATCGTCCTCAGCCAGCCGGACAGGGATGGCAAACAACGCGGCATCGGACAGGAACAGGGAAAACGCAGCCGCCGCAGTGGTTGCGGGCGTCACCGGCGGCACCAGCAGCGCGATATCCTTCAGGCGTACAGGCATGTATGTGCAGGCACCCGGTTATGGTTAAGGGTGAACCATCACCCAGAAACCTTACCGGGAGGCAAACATTCGCCCGCGGCTTGCGCCGTCAGGTGATCTCGTTGCGGTGCCGGACGATCTTGCCGACGAGGCCATAGGCCATTGCCTCTTCCGCGCTCATCCAGAAGTCACGGTCGGTGTCCTTCTTGATCTGCTCGAGGCTCTTGCCGGTGGCATCGGCGAAGATCTGGTTCAGACGCTGGCGCATCTTGATGATCTCGCGGGCCTGGATTTCCACGTCCGTGGCCTGGCCGCCAACGCCGCCGCGCGGTTCGTGCAGCAGGAAGCGGGTGTTCGGCAGCGAATAGCGGTTTTCCTTCTTCGCGGCCGAGTAAATCAGCGCGCCCGCCGAGGCGACCCAGCCGGTCCCGAGGATTTTCACAGGCGCCTGGACGAATTTGATCATGTCATGGATCATGTCGCCGCTCTCGACGTGGCCTCCGGGCGAAGACAGGACCAGCAGGATCGGGTCCATGCTTTCCGAAGACAGGGCCAGCAGCCGCTCGGAGACGCGCTGGGCCTGCTTGAAGTCGATGCCGCCCGTCAGCAGGACGGTGCGGGCCTTGAACAGGGCAGCCTCAAGGAAGGCATTCGGCTCCGTGGTCGGGCCTTTCTCTTTGTCATCTTCATCGTCGAGGCGGAAACGGGTCATGCGGGCTCCGGAGAGGGGGATTCTGTCGATCAGGCCGTATAGGTGCGGTGCCACGGGCTGCGGGTCAAGGCGCGCCCCGCACTATTCCCCAGACGCGGCGCGCAAGGGTTAACGCAGGGTCAGCCGTCAGGCCGCCTCACCGAGGATGCGGGCGACGTCGCCGGCATAGGCCTGTGCCTTCTTCTCGCCGACACCGCTGATCTCGCGCAGGGCTTCGGCGCTGAGCGGTTTCTCGCGGGCGATCTCGGCCAGGGTCCGGTCGTGGAAGATGACATAGGGCGGCACGCCCCGCGATTTGGCGAGGCTGGTACGCCATTCGCGCAGCGCATCGAACACCGACTGGTCGCGCGCCGACAGGTCGGCCATGGCCGCGGACCGCGCCGCCCCTTTCGCCTTGGCGCGCTTGCGCGGTGCCCCGACATCCTCGCGCAGGCTGACGGCGCGCTCGCCCCGGAACAGGGATTTCGCCTCTTCCGCATCCGGAACAATCACGACGGGGCGCATCGCCTCTCCGCCTTCGGCGATGAGGCCCTCGAACATCAGGGCATCGAACACCCGGTTCCAGCTCTGCCTGGGTAAGTCCTTGCCGATGCCGAATGTCGAGAGTTTCGACAGCTCCGTATCGAAATCATCTTTCGTCTCGCCCAGCAGGTGCTGCACCAGCCGCCCGCGCCCGATCCGCTGGCCGCAACGCAGGACGGCAGACACCGCCATCTGCGCCCACCGCGTCGCGTCGTGGCGCTCGCCAAGTTCGCCCCGGCACGCATCGCACACGCCGCAGGGCTCGACCTTCGCTTCGCCGAAGTACCGCCGCACGGCGCCACGGCGGCATTCGTCGCCATTGAAGAACGCAAACAGCTGACGCGTCTTGGTCAGCTGCACGCGCTTGACTTCATCGGGCGCATCGCTCGCATAGGTCCATTGCAGCGAGCGATTCATGTCCGCCGGGCCGAACAGCGCAACACCTTCGGCAGGCTCGCCGTCGCGGCCCGCGCGGCCGACTTCCTGCCAGTAGGCTTCCAGCGTCTTCGGCGGATCGGCATGGATGACGAAGCGTACATCCGGTTTGTCGACGCCCATGCCGAAGGCGACCGTTGCGACCATGACGCGCCCCTCCTCCAGCAGGAACTGGCGCTGGCGCGCGGCGCGGATACTGGCATCAAGGCCAGCATGATAGGCGAGCGAAGGCACGCCGGCCTTTTCCAGGGCCTCGGCGACATCTTCGACTGCGCTGCGGGTAGCAGCATAGACGATGCCGCTCGATCCGGCGCGCGCCTTCACCAGCTGCACCACGCGCTGCGTGCGGTTGCCGGCCTTCGGCTCGGCGGAGAGCGTGAGGTTCGGGCGATCAAAGCTTGCGACGTGTACGGACGGATCGGTAAGGTCCAGCTGCGCGAGGATATCCTCGCGCGTACGTGCATCGGCGGTCGCCGTCACGGCAAGGCGCGGCACACCGCGGAACAGGCCCTTGAGGCGCCCGAGCGCGCGGTAGTCCGGGCGGAAATCATGGCCCCACTGGCTGACGCAGTGCGCCTCGTCCACCGCAATCAGCGAGACCTTCATCTGCGCTAACCGGTCAGCAAGACTCGTGCCGAGGCCTTCCGGCGAGACATAGAGCAGGTCCATCTCGCCGCGCGCCGCCGCATTCAGCGCATCGGCGCGGGCGTTGAAATCCATCGAGCTGTCGAGCCGCTCTGCCCGCACGCCGAGCTGTTTCAGCGCGTCCACCTGGTCCGCCATGAGCGCGATCAGCGGCGAGACGACAATCCCGCAGCCTTCACGCAGCAGCGCCGGAATCTGGTAGCAGAGCGACTTGCCGCCGCCGGTCGGCAGCACGGCGAGACCGTCACGGCCTGCAAGCACATCAGCAATCACATTCTCCTGCAGGCCCCGGAACGCGTCATAGCCATAGACACGCTTCAGCAGCGCGCGGGCGTTTTTCAGGGCGGTGGCGGCAGGCATCGGGCCGTTGTGAAGGGGTGCGTGAGTCGCGGCAAGAGGCGCTGTGCGCCTAGTCCACGAAGTCGATGCGGTTGTCGTGGATCACATAGTTCCAGGTGCGGGCCTGCCGGCGTTGGGTTTCGGCGGCGACGAACTGCACGATGTCATCACGCTCTGCGAGGGGGCGGCCGGTTTCGCTCTCCCATTTCGCGGCCACCGGCACATCAATGCTGAAATGCACGCCGCCGCCGCACATCTCGTGGTAGAATTGCAGACGGATGTCGCCTTCGATGTAGATGATTGTGCCAGCCCGGAAGTTGCCTTCGAATTCAAGCCGGCGGCTGAAACGCGCAGTGAGGCGGTCGAGCGCTTTGGCGCGCATCTCGAGATCCTGATTGGGCAGTAACTTGCCGGTGCCATCCCGGTAGACGATGGGCTTGCTGTCTGATGGGGGAACCGGTGGCGGCTCCGGCGCAGGCGGGTTGATCCCCTCCTCCAGCTTGGTGAGTCTGAGTTCATGCGACCAGCCTTCCTCGTGCGTGATCTCGACATGATAGGTGCCGGGAGGCCACGGATGGGTATCGACGAGAATCTGCACCCGCCCGTTCAGGCGCCGGGTTACGTCGGTGTCCTCCACACGGCTTTCCCCCGGCCCCCGGATGCGAAAGGCGCGGTAACCCGAGTATCCGTCCTGCGGCAGCCAGAGAATTAGCTGCTGGCTGCCCGGATATTGCACGAACTTCGCCGTCATCAATGGCGTGCCTGCAGGCGCCGCCCGGTTCACCGGCGCGTCCATTGTGATCTGGCCGTCATGGCCTGAGTCTGCGGTCATGCCCCCGCCCCTGCCCTGTGCCAGCAAACTAGCAGAGGCGCCGGGCGGTGTCGCCCCGGCACCGCCGGCATTCATGCGTCATGTGCATGAATGTCATCGCTCCGGCGGCCTTCCCTGCCAGACCCTGCCTGCGCATATGAGGCCCAACAGCAACCCTTCCGATGGAGGCCTTCGATGATTGACATTCGTCCGTTCGACAAGCTGGGCCGGTTCCGCAATGACTGGCTCAACGCCCACTACCATTTCTCGTTCTCGCAATACTACGACCCCGCCCGCATTCAGCACGGTGCCCTGCGCGTCTGGAATGATGACGAGATCGAGCCGCGCACAGGCTTTCCGCCGCATGGCCACGACTCGATGGAGATCATCACCTATGTCCGCAAGGGTGCGATCACCCACAAGGACTCGCTCGGCAATACCGGCCGCACCGAGGCCGGTGATGTGCAGGTGATGAGTGCAGGTTCGGGCATCCAGCATTCCGAGTGGAACGCCGAGGACGTCAAAACCGAACTCTTCCAGCTGTGGATCCTGCCCCGCATCCGCGGCGGCAAACCGAGCTGGGGCGCGCGCAAGTTTCCGAAGGGCGACCGGTCCGGCAACTGGGCTGTGCTGGCTTCCGGCGACGGCGAAGGCGGCAGCCTTACGATCAACCAGGACGCCAAGGTTCTGGGAGCCACGATCAAGGCCGGCGAGACGCTGACGTATACGCTCCCCGAGGACCGGTATGGCTATCTCGTGGTGGCGGATGGCGAAGTGACCCTGAACGGCAAGGCATTGGGCACCCGCGACGGCGCGGCCATTTCGGGCGGCGAGACCCTGACGCTGGAAGGCATCAATTCAGCCGAACTGGTGCTTGTGGATACGGTCTGATCACGCTCACGCGGGCGTGACTTCTGCCTCCGGCCGATCACTGGTAACATAAAATGATCGGCCGGACTTCCCGGCCCCGAACTGGAGCGATGCGATGAAACATCTTCTGGCAGCTTCCGTGCTTTTCGCCGTTGCGGCGCCGGTGGCGACGGCGGCGGAAATCAACGTGTCCTATGGCGAGACGTTCGCCGAGAAACTGACCGAGGATTACGGCGAGCGCGAAGGGACCTACCTGAGCGAGCGGGTGCGGACCGATCTCGAGCGCGCGCTGGTGAAGTCGGGCGTGGATGTCGCGCGCATCGACGTAACGATCCTCGACGCGAAGCCCTCGCGTCCAACCTTCAAACAGGCGGGCGATGAGCCGGGCCTCGACCTGCACCGGTCGGTGAGCGTCGGCGGCATGAAGCTGTCCGCGGTGGCCTATGATGCGGCGGGCAATGCCTCTGAACCGTTCGAGTACAAATGGTTCGAAACCGACATAACCCAGGCCGGCCTGACCACCTGGCATGATGCGCGCCGCGCCTCCAGCCGGTTTGCATCGCGCTTCGCCAAATCCCTCGACTAATCGTTTGCCGCCTCGGCCTCGCTGCCTTTTGGTAGCGGGGTCAGCGCGGTGGCGATCAAAGCAAATGGCCAGATCAGGCCGAGCGCAAATCCAGCAAATCCGTTGAGCGGCGTAAACGCGGCCATGACGAACACAAGCACAGACGCGGTGATGCGGGCGTAGTGGACGTACAGCGTTCGGCGCGTCAGGATTTTCTCCCGTACCGACAACCCGATCTCATCCGCAAGACTGAGAACGCGGGCGTACATGAGCGCGATTGTCAGGTAGATCGCACTGAAGCCGGCGGCGAAGAAGGCGAGGATGATGCCGGACTCGCGATAGCCGACTTCCATCTCGTTGATCCGTTCCATCTGTCCGGCTTGCATCAGGATGAAGCCGAAGAGGCTGTCGAACACGAAGCGCAGCGGATAAGCGATGTAGAGGATAAGCAGCAAGAGCGCCGTATTGAGAACGATGATACGCCCATCCGCAACGGCGTAGCGCCGGAAGAAGATGAAGTGGTCGTTCCAGATCGAGACCAGCATCGCAAAGCCGGCGGCGATAGGGATGATGGAGATCAGGTAGCCGGTCAGGTCGTCGAACGTGCGGATGGTGCTGCTGGCCGAGACAAGGATGCCGAGCGCCAGCGCGAAGATGATGTCGGAGAGGTTCTCGATCCTCAGAACCTCGGTGGTGCGCCAGGTGAACTGGGGATCATGGTCACGCGTCTGGATAATCTGCTCCCGGATCATTTTTCCGCGTTTCCTTCCGCCTCGCTCTTCTCGATCCGGACCGTGATTGGCTCAGCGGACTTCAGGAACAGGTCGCGCTGCGGGTGCGGGACCTTGATCTCATGACGTTCCAGCGCCGAGTGAATTTCCCAGACATAGTCGGCCATCACCTTCTGCGGCTTCAGCACGGCCTCGTCGGTGAGCCAGACGATCAGCTCGAACTCGAGACGGAAATCGCCGAAACGGACGAGCCAGACCTGGGGCTTGCGCTCACCCTTGTCGTCGAAGGTCCAGGGCAGGCGCGCGGCAGCTTCCAGGCCTGCTTTCTCGACGATCTCCTTCGGCGTGCCATACGCGACCCCGAACGGGACATGGATGCGCCGCTTGGCGTCCATCATGGTCCAGTTGATGAGCTGGTTCTTGATGAAGGCTTCGTTGGGGACGATGATGTCTATGTTGTCGTTGGTGGTGAGCACCGTGGAGCGGAAATTGATCTGCTTCACGACGCCGGACAGGCCGCCCTGCAGCTCGATGAAATCGCCGACCTTCAGCGTCTTTTCCATCAGCAGGATGACGCCGGAGATGAAGTTCGAGAAGATCGACTGGAGGCCGAAGCCGATGCCGACACCGAGGGCGCCGGAGAAGAAAGTGAGCGCGGCAAGGTTCACGCCGACAAGGTTCAGCGCGACGATGAAGGCGATGATCAGCGCCGCACCCTTCAGTGTCTGGCCGAGCAGGCCGCCGACGGAGGGCGGCAGGTTTGGCGACGACCGCATCTGCGACTGGGCGAGATTGCCGATCAGCCAGCCGAGCCAGAGCGCGAAAGCCGCGAGCGCGAGACTCGTCAGCAGTCTGAGCAGCGTCACTTCGGCCGAACCGAAGCGCAGCACGACGGACTCCAGCCCTGCCCCGACCGGGCCGAGCCAGCCGACGATGTAGAGCGCGGCAAACAGCCAGAGCGAGAAGGCGATGGTCTTCGAGACAAAGCCGCGCCGCATGCTGGCGGTAGCGATCTGCACCGCGATCCAGGCAATCAGGAGGCTCATCGCGATATGCAGCGAGCGGCTGCCCATGCCGGCGGCCTCGAAGGCAGCGGTGACGCCGACGAGCAGGAGCGCCGTGAAGGCCGGCCAGAGCATCCGCAGGACGGCAACGAGCGCCAGAAGGACAAAGTCGATCCGGCCGCGCGCCTCGGCCGCCGCCATCAGGCGTTTGCGCGGGAAGCGGGAGAGGAGGTAGGCCAAACCGGCGGCGACGAGTATGGCGACCAGCTGCCAGATCGTGTCGGGCGAGGCGAGGTCGGCCAGCGCCTCGCGGCTCCAGCCGCTGACGACGCCCATGAGTCTCTCCAACGCCGGAACGGCGGCCGGGAACGGCGCGGAAAGCTCCTGGAACAAACGACCCTCGCAACTCTGGGGGATTCGGCGGTGTAGCCTGACCTTACCGGGCGCCTTTCTGCGCGCAACCCTTGGCGGGCGGGTGCGGACCAGCATTCGGACAAGCGGGCGCAGGCCGCCGGAGGCAGGCGTCGTCAGCTTTGCAAATTTTTGGCGATTCACGCGTTTCGGCGGAGCGCTCCGTAGGCGGAAGTGTTGCGCAAGGACGGAGCGGGTATTTGCCAAGGGTTTGATTGTTTTGGACTATATTCCGCGGAAGGCGTGTTTCTTCCATGCGCAAGTCTGCGTCTATGCCTCGCCAAGCTGTGTCATTGCCTCGCAGCGCGTGCATTCCGGATGCGATCTTCTCTCTTCTATTCTCATTTTTTATCACTTCGTATCGTTCGTTGATCGCCTGCTCTCGCGGTCGTCGGCGGCCGGGTGTGCCTTGGGTCCGGGAAGAGCCGGGTGCCTGCCGGAAAAATCAGATCAGTTTGCCGCGGGAACCGGGCCTGCCGGATCGGAAAGCGAGGCGCTTTCGCGAGGGTGGGCGGCAGGAGAGACGCCGCGGGGGCCGAGAGATTTGTTTTGCTTGAAGTTATGGGTCCCGGCTTTCGCCGGGATTACAAGGAAACAGATGCCGGGAATGGAGGCCATGAGCGCTCAATGCAGGCGCATGGCGAAACCTGCGCCTATGTCGTGAGCGCTTTCAGGCCTTCAGCACCAGTTCGCAGCGCTCGTTCAGGCTGGGGCGGGCAATGGCGACGCGGGCGAGGCCCGGGAGGTGGGGTTTCAGGTCGGCCGCAGCCCAGAGGCAGAGACGTTCCAGCGTCGGCACTTCGAGGCCTTCGATTTCGTTCAGGAGGCGGTGGTCGAGCTTGGCCGCGGTGCCTTCAAGGCAGGTCGTGAGGTGGGAGAAATCTTCCACCCATTGTTCACCGGGCTTCACGATGCCGGCGACGGTCGCTTCCAGGCGGAAGGAATGGCCGTGGATGGAACGGTAGGGATGGCCTTCCGGTTTGCCGCCCATGTAGTGCGCAGCCTCGAAGGTGACCGCCTTCGAGATCTCGAACACCTGGCCTTCTGCGCTCAGGGCAGACCGGTCAGTTTGTGGGTTTGCAAGCTCAGTCGCCATCTTGGATTCTTCAAGCAATACTCTGCGGTTGCCGCAACGTGAGACACGCCCGGCCCGTCGTCCCTCGGTTGGAGGAAAAAGTGCTGGAAGTCCAGTGAAACGAAGCGTTCCGGCTGCGCTTCGGGCTCGTCCTGCGGGTAGATCAGCTTCAATTCGTTGCCGGAGGTCTGAGCAAGGACCGCGTTTGCCTTCGGGCTGACGCAGATCCAGTCGATGCCGGGCGGCGCGGGGAGCGTGCCATTGGTCTCGATAGCGATTTCGAACCCAGCCTCATGGAGCGCCCCGATCAGCGCCTCATCGAGCTGCATCAGCGGCTCGCCGCCGGTGCAGACGACGTAAGGCTTGCCCGCGGCAGCGGCGTTTGCCTCCCAGATTGCGGCGACATGAGCGGCAAGCGCGGAGGCTTCGCGGAACTTGCCGCCGCCCGCCCCGTTCGTGCCGACGAAATCGGTGTCGCAGAATCGGCAGACGGCGGTGGCGCGGTCACGCTCAAGGCCGCTCCAAAGATTGCAGCCCGCAAAGCGCAGGAACACCGCCGCGCGCCCCGTATGGGCGCCTTCGCCTTGCAAGGTATAGAAGGCTTCCTTGACGGAGTAGGTCATCGCGCGGCCTGCCAGCGGGCCCAGCCACTGGAGCGAAGATCGCAGGCGGGGCAGGTGCCGCAGCCATAACCCCAGTCGTGGCGATGCGTGCGGTCGCCGAGATAGCAGGTATGGGTACTCTCGGTGATGAGGCGGACGAGCGTGTCGCCGCCCAGCGACTCGGCGAGGGCCCAGGTGCCGGCCTTGTCGACATGCATCAGGGGCGCTTCGATGATCAGGTCAGACTCGAGGCCGAGCTGGAGGGTCTTTTCCTGCGCCTTGAGCGTCACGGCGCGGCAATCGGGATAGCCGGAATAGTCCGTCTCGCACATGCCGCCGACGAGGACGGCGAGGTTGCGGCGCATGGCGAGGGGGCCGGCGAGGGTGAAGAAGAGCAGGTTGCGGCCGGGCACAAAGGTGGACGGCAGGCCGTTCGCCTGCATCTCGATCTCGACCTCTTCGGTCATCGCGGTACTGCCCAAGGCCTTCAGGACAGTCGCGTCCAGCAGGTGATCCGGGCCCAGACGGTCGCCCCAGGCGGGAAAGGCGGCGGCAAGACGCTCGCGGAACGTGTGCCGGCAGGTGAGTTCCACCCGGTGACGCTGGCCATAGTCAAAGCCGACCGTTTCGACACGGACATAGCGCTGAAGCGCCCAGGCGAGGCAGGTGGCTGAATCCTGGCCGCCGGAGAACAGGACCAGCGCGGTGTCGGGCGTTTGGGGCATTTCCCGGCTCTAACAGGCCCGCCCGGGGCGGCCAAGCGGCCCTGCCGTTTGCCGTCACATTTTTGACACCCCTGCAAAGTGTTTGCCCCCTCCCCCGGGGAGAGCAATTGACACGGCCCGGTTCCTGCACTTGTGTTGGCGTCGAAGCGGTCCCGCCAAAGAGGATGGCTCGTATAAATCATCAACAGAATCGGTGACCTGCAGAGAGCAGCCCGAGGGGAGGAAAAACAGAATGACCCGAAATATAGACTCGAAATCCGTCTTGCTGGCTGGCGCCTCCGCGCTTGTCCTCACGATGTTCGGGCCGATGGCGATTGCCCAGGAAGAGACGGCGCCTGATGAGTCGCGCCGCCTGAACACCGTTACGGTGACCACGCAGAAAACCGAGCAGTCCATCCAGGACGTTCCGATCGCCGTTTCGGCCTTCGACGAGGAATCGCTGAACAAGCTTCAGCTGGCCGGTGGTACCGACCTCGTGAAGTCGATCCCGAACGTGTCGTTCACCAAGGGCAACTTCGCGGGCTATAACTTCAAGGTTCGCGGTATCGGTAACGACGCCGTGGCGCAGTCCGGCGATGCCGGCGTGGGCGTCCACCAGAACGACGTTCCGCTGCAGTCGAACGCCCTGTTCGAAGCCGAGTTCTACGACATGGAGCGTATCGAGGTCCTGCGCGGACCGCAGGGTACGCTGTACGGCCGTAACGCCACGGGCGGCGTATTCAACGCGATTACCGCCAAGCCGGTGATGGAAGAGTATCAGGGCCGCGTTTCAGCGACCCTCGGCAACTACGACACGTACAAGTTCCAGGGCATGCTGAACGTGCCGATCGGCGACAAGATTGCCGTTCGCGTCGCAGGCAGCAGCCTCCAACGCAGTGGTTTCGCCACCAACACGGTGACTGGCAACGACATCGATGATCGCAAACTGTATGGCATCCGCGCTTCGATCGCCGCCGAGCCGACGGATCGTCTGCGCGCCCTGCTGATCTACGATCACTTCGAAGAAGATGACAGCCGTATCCGCTCGGGCAAACAGCTCTGCAAAAAAGATCCGCTGAAAACCTCGTTCGCCGGCCAGTCCATCGGCGCACTTGACCGCCTCGTTACCTCGCTCGGTTGCCAGGAAGCGCCGCTCGACCAGATGAACGACCGCGTCAACTCGGTTGCGACCCTCGGCGGCGGTCTGGCCATCACGGCCGGCCTTCTCAGCGGCGACGCCTACACTGCCCCGATCAACCCGAACCTGCGCGAGATCGAATCTGCCTTCGACCCGTCCTACGAGGCCGAGCAGACGCTGATCACCGGCAAGCTCGAATTCGACGTGACTGACTCGCTGCTGCTGACCTATCTCGGCGCCTACAGCGAGAACAAAGTCCTGTCGAAAGAGGACTACAACAAGATCGCGCCGACGACGACGTTCAACGCGACAGCAGGTCCGTTTGCCGCCGTACCGGCTCTCTACGGCCTGCTTTTCCCCGGCGGTGTCGTCAACGATCCGCAACTCGGCGCGGCGAACATCTTCCGGACGTTCGACCTGTCGGGTGGCGAGTCGGAGCAGACCTCGCACGAACTGCGCATCCAGTCTTCGTGGGATGGCCCGTTCAACTTCAACCTCGGTACGATCTATGTCGATTATGAAGCGATCGACCCCGCCCGACCGACCGACGGCTACTATGTGTTCTCGAACTCGCTGACGGCACTTGCCCAGATCAACAACGCAGCCGGCGGCGCCTTCTTCGGTGGCCCGGTCGTGATTGACGACGGCGTTGGCGGCGAAGAAGCCTTTGCCGGTGGGATCGTTGGTGATGGCGGCAACTACTTCCGCTCGCTCTCACCCTTCCAGCTGAAGTCGTTCGCCGTGTTTGGCGAAGGCTATTATGACGTGACCGACTCGCTGAAAGCGACCATCGGCCTGCGTTACACGAACGACGAGAAGTCGCAGGACGTTGTTCCGTCCCTGCTGTTCGCGCCGAACGCAACGCTTGGCGCGACTGGCGTACTGGAAGCCGAATTCGAGGAAGTCACCGGCCGCGCCGGCTTCGACTGGACGCCGGACCTCGGCTTCACCGAAGACACGCTGCTTTATGCCTTCTACTCCCGGGGCTATAAAGGCGGCGGCATCAACCCGCCGCAGCCGGTTGGCGCAAACCTCTTCCCGCAGACCTTCGAACCGGAGTTCATCAACTCCTACGAACTCGGTACGAAGAACTCGCTGGCTGGCGGCGCGCTGCAACTGAACGCAACGGGCTTCTACTACGACTACAAAGGTTACCAGATCACGCAGATCGTGAACCGGACCTCGGCCAACTTCAACATCGACACCAAGCTCACCGGTCTCGAGCTTGAGTCGATCTGGAACCCGGTCTCGACCTTCGTGGTCAACGCCAACATCGGTATCCTCGACACCGAGATCCAGGACACCTGGGGCATTGACGTGCTCGACCGTACCAACGGCCGCGCAGACCTGGTGACGCTGAAGAACGCCTCGACCTACTCGAACTGCGTTGTTTCGGCTCAGGGCTATGCCACCGTGCTGGGCGCGATCAACGCATCGGCCCTGCCGGCAGGCGCAACCCGCGGCATCTGTAACGGTGCCCTCGCTGCCGGTGTCGGCGGCCTGGCCAACCTCGAAGCCCTCCTCGGCCTCACGGGCCAGACGGTTACCGTCCGCGACTCCAGCGGCGCCACCCGTCAGGTCTCGCTGCTGACTCCGACGGACGGTGATGCGAAGGACCTGGATGGCAACTCGATGCCGGGCGCTCCGGAAACGACCATCAACTTCGGTGCCGAGTACACCTGGGAGCCGGGTTCGTTCGGCAACTGGGGCCTGACCGCCCGCGCTGACTACTACCGTCAGTCGGACAGCTTCAGCCGCGTCTATAATACCGGCCGTGACGAGCTGTCCTCGTGGGACAACCTGAACGTCTCGCTCGCCCTCTTCAACGACGAGAGCGGCGTGCGGATCGAGGCGTTCGGGAAGAACATCTCGAACGAGCAGGTCATCACCGGTGCCTACCTGACCGACGACTCCTCGGGCCTGTTCACCAACATCTTCCTCACCGAGCCGCGCACCTACGGCGTGTCGGTGTCGAAATCCTGGTAACAGACGCCTCAGCGTCACATCATGAGGGGGCGGCCTTTCGGGGCCGCCCCTTTTTCATTGGCGAGGGGCGCGTGACGCATTATGCCTGTGGCCAATCCCGCCCTGAACCTGGAGCTGCGCCATGAAGTTCACGACCTGCCTGCCCCTGATTGCCCTGATCGCCGCGGTCGCGGCCTGCGCCGAACCGGTGGAACCATCGGCACCCATCGCCGTGAGCGAGACCAAGGTGAAGCTTGAGCCGGTGGTTGGCGCCGAGCAGCCCTGGGGAATGGCCTTCCTCGCCGATGGCGGCCTGTTGTTCACCGAGAAGGAAGGCGGCCTGAAATACCTCGCGCCCGGCGCGGCGTCCTCGGCCCCGGTGACAGGGCTGCCGCAAGCATTGACCGCCGACCAGGCCGGCTATCTGGGCATTGCGCTCGACCCCGACTTTGCTGCGACGCGGCTCGTCTATATCTCGCTGTCATCGGGCACGCCGGAAGCGAACTCCACGCTGGTCGTACGCGGGCGGCTCAGCGAGGACCACACGGCGCTCGAGAATGTCGAGGAACTGTTCCGCGGCGACCTGCGCGATACGACCTATCACTATGGCTCGCGCCTCGCTTTCGCGAATGATGGCACGCTGTTCGTGACCATTGGCGAAGGCTTCAAGTACATGGACCTCTCACAGGACCCGAAGACGACGCACGGCAAGATCATCCGGATCAATCCGGATGGCTCTATCCCGGCGGACAATCCGTTTGCGGATGGCGTGGCGGGTAACCCGGCCGTGTGGTCGTATGGCCACCGCAACATGCAGGGCCTCTACTATGACACGGTGTCCGGCACGCTGTGGGAAACCGAGCATGGGCCGAAAGGCGGCGACGAGCTGAACATCATCACCAAGGGCACCAACTATGGCTGGCCGAAGATCACCTATGGCGTGAACTATGACGGGACGGTGATCACCGATGCGACCGAAGCCGAAGGCATGCAGCAGCCGGAGACCTACTGGGTGCCCTCGATTGCGCCTTCGGGCCTGACAATGCTGACCAGCGATGTCTATCCCGGCTGGAAGGGCGACCTGTTTGCCGGCGGCATGAACGGGCCGAGCGGACTCGTCCTTGTACGGATCGATCTGGAAGGCGGCAAGGTCGTCGGCAAGGAAGACCTCCTCAAGAACGAGTATTCGATCCGCGACGTGGTGCAGGGCCCGGACGGCTATCTCTACATCGCCAGCAAGGACTTCGACGGCATCTTCAAGGTGGTGCCGGAATAAGCCCCCCTTCCCCGCCCAACACGCAAACGCCGCGGCGGGACGAACCTGGCGCGGCGTTATCATGTCTGGCGGCCGGACACGGCGGGAAAGGCGCTATTCGCCATCCTTGATCGGCACGCCATAAAGCTCGAGCCGGTGGTCGACGAGGCGGTAGCCGAGCTTGCGGGCGATTTCTTCCTGCAGCTTCTCGATCTCGGCAGAGTGGAACTCGACGACTTCCCCGTTCTTCACGTTGATCAGGTGATCGTGGTGTTCTTCGGGTACTTCCTCGTAGCGCGCGCGGCCATCGCGGAAGTCGTGCGCCTGGATAATGCCGGCATCCTCGAACAGCTTCACGGTGCGGTAGACCGTGGCGAGCGAGATGGAGGCGTCCAGCGAATTGGCGCGGCGGTGCAGTTCTTCGGCATCGGGATGGTCATCGGCCACTGAGAGAACGCGCGCGATGACGCGGCGCGGCTCCGTCATGCGGAGGCCTTTTTCGATGCAGAGTTTTTCCAAACGGTCCATGGGGGGTGTTTTGCCCTCAGCTGCCCTGAATGTCCATATAAGCGCCGTCCATCCAGATGACATCGGCGACATTCGCCAATCGCGCGAAACGGGCAAGCTCTGCATCGAGTTTTGCAGCGCGCGGGCCTGTCCAGGCAATGCCGGGCTCGGTCCAGAGGCGCTCGACGGTCAGTGTGCCTGCATTCCGGTCAGCCTTGGCGCTGAGGCGGCCGATCATGCGGTCGCCTTCAAGCAGCGGAAACACGTAATAGCCCCAGATGCGCTTTTCGGCGGGGACGAAGATTTCGATACGGTAGTCAAAGCCGAAGAGACGCTTCAGGCGCGTACGGTCGCGAATGACGGGATCGAAGGGGCTGAGGATGCGCAGGCGCGAGGTGGGCGCCTCGGCGGCAGCGAGGCGGACTTCGATGTCGGCCGGGGCGAGCGCGCGCGACCAGGCGCCGTCAGCCGATTCGATTTCGACGGGGACGAGATCCTTCTGGGCGGCACACCAGGCTTTCACTTCTTCCAGATCGGCGGCGGCCCAGAAACGCTGGATGTCGCCTTCGGTGCCGAAGCCAAGGCGCGTGATCGCTTCGCGGCAAAGCCAGTCGACCTGTTTGGCGTCCGGCGGTTCTTTTGCTTTCAGGTGCGTGTGCGGGATGACGCGTTCGGTGAGGTCGTAGAACTTGGTGAAACCGTCACGGTGGGACGTAGAGAGTTCGCCCGCATACCACATGTAATCGAGCGAAAGCTTGTGCGGCGGACGGCGCCACATCTCGCGTTTGCCGATGACTTTCGTGTCGAAGTCATTCGAGGAAAGCGGGCCTTCGGCGCGGATACGCTCGCGGATTTCGGCGCGGCCTTCGGAGCCATGCATGCCGCGGTGCCATTCCCAGCGCTGGACCTTTTCCTCAAGGCGGCGGAACTGGCGGCGCCAGTTGGGATAGAACTCGATCGGGATGACCGAGGCATCGTGCGTGAAGTGTTCGAAGACGGCGCGCTGGTCTTTCAGCAGTTTCACGAGCATCGGCTCGCGGTAGTTCTGGTTGCGGCTCCAGAGAATGTGGTCGTGGGCGCGGGCGACGACGCGGATGGAGTCGAGCTGGACGAAGCCGAGTTTATTGATGGTGCCAGCGAGATCGAGCGGGCCGGTGGGCGTGGCGGCGAGGCCCTGCGCGTCCAGCCAGAGGCGCCGCGCATCGCGGTTGCGGATTTTCAGCGGCGCGGGGGTCATTCGAACAGGGCCAGCTGGCCGCCATCGAGATGCACGCCTTCGCAGGCGAGCAGGGTGGTCTTGGTGCGCGTGCCGCCGGGGGCGGAGAAGCCGCCGAGCTTGCCGTCAGACGTGAGCACACGGTGGCAGGGCACGATCAGCGGCCAGGGGTTGCGGCCCATCGCGACGCCAACGGCGCGGGCGGCGCCGGTCTCGGCCCCGATGCGGCGGGCGAGTTCGCCGTATGAGACGGTTTCGCCCCAGGGGACTTCGCGGAGCGCCTTGTAGAGAGCGGCTTCGAAGTCCGAGATTCCGGAATAGTCGAGGGAGACGTCATCAAAGCACACAGCTTCGCCGGCAAGGAAGGCGCGCAGGGCGGCGATAGTCGCGGCGATGTGCGGCGGCGCTTCGGATTCGGGGACGAGCGCGGCGCCGGGCTGCACGGCCTTTGCGAGGCTTTCAGCGAAGGGGCGCACGCGCGTCAGGCCAGCCGCGCTCCAGCCGAGGCCGCAGAGACCGGCAGGCGTGTCGAAAGTTGTGGCCGACTCGAACATTTGAGGAACATCGGACATGTTCCCCGTCTTGTCCAGAGTGGATCAGGCGAGATGTTTCGCGAAGAAATCCAGCGTGCGGCTCCAGGCGAGGGCGGCGCCTTCGGGGTTGTAGCGGGGCGTCGTGTCGTTGTGGAAGCCGTGCTCGAGGCCTTCGTACATGTGGACCTCGTAGGTCTTGCCAGCCGCATCGAGGGCGGCCTTGTAAGGCGGCCAGCCATCATTGACGCGCGTGTCGTTGCCCGCGAGGTGGATCTGCAGCGGCACCTGAACCTTTGCGGCCTCTTCCGCCATGGGCCAGCCACCATAGTAAGGCACGGAGGCCTTCAGCCAGGGCTGGTGGACAGCCATCAGGTTGGTAATGGCGCCGCCGAAGCAGAAGCCCGTGCAGGCAATCTTGCCATTCGTGTACGGATGATCGCGGAGGAATTCTGCGGCGGACATGAAGTCCGCGAACATTTCCTCGCGGCTGCGCTTGGCCTGAAGTTCACGGCCCGCATCATCATTGCCGGGATAGCCGCCGAGGGGATAGAGCGCGTCCGGGCCGAAGGCGACATAGCCAGCCTTGGCGGCGCGGCGGACGACATCGCGGATGTGCGGGTTGAGGCCGCGGTTCTCGTGGACGACGACGATGCCGGCGAGCTTGCCTTTGGTCTTTGCGGGGCGGACGAGATAGCCGGACATCTCCCCTGCCCCGTTTGGGGAGGCGTAGGTGACGGTTTCCTCGATGATGTCGGTCTCGCCCTCGGCGGTCTGGGCGCGGCCATAGTCCGGCATCACGCAGGCGGCGAGCGCGCTGACGGTGAGGCCGCCAACGGCATAGGTCGAGAGTCTCGAGAAGAAGTCGCGCCGCGACAGGGCGCCGTGGCAATAGTCGTCATAGAGTTTGAAGACTTCCTGCGGGATTTCGATTTTCTGCTCGGTATCGGCCATGTGGGTCTCCCTCGTTTCGGGAGAGTATAGGGCAGGCAGCGCGCGCGGCTACCCGCCGAGCGGACGTGACATCAGCAGGGCGTCGACCGGGGCGGCGCGCCCCGCCGTGTAATAGCCCTTGCGGCGGCCATCGAGCGTGAAGCCGAGTCGGGCATAGAGATGGCGGGCAGGGGCATTGTCTTCGGCGACGTCGAGCAGGAGGCGCGAGTTGCCGGCGGCGGCGAGCGGGGCAAGCGCGGCCTCGATGAGGCGGCGGGCATGGCCTTCGCCGCGGCGGACGGGATCGGTCGCGATGGTCAGGAGTTCGGTATCGCCGGCGGCAGACTGGAAGAGAACGAACGCGATCAGCGTACCCGCGTCATCAATTCCGAGGGCGAATACGCTCGGCTCCGCGATGAGCGTCGCTATCGAGGCCGCGCTCCAGCCATCCGCGAAACCTTTCGCGTGCAGGGCCGCGGCCGCGGGGGCGTCCGTTTCGGCGAGGAGGCGCGGGGCGAGGGTCATCAGCATCCGGAAAGAAAAGGGGGCGGCGCGGGCTTGATCCTTGCCCCGCCAGCCTGCTAGTTCGCCTGCCCTTTCCTCCGGCACAAGTCCCCAACATGACCCAGGCGATATCCACGCTCGGCCTCGATTTCGGCACGACCAATACCGTCGCCTCGCTGGCGCGCGCGGATGGGCACGCCGAAGCGATGATGTTCAGCCATGACGGCGAGAGCTTTTCGGCCTGCCGGTCCGTCCTCTGTTTCTGGAAAGACGAGGAGGCGGGCGCGCGGGCGATGATGGAGATCGGCCCCTGGGCGATCGACCAGTTCCTGGAGCTGGGCGGGGATTGCCGCTTCATCCAGTCGTTCAAGACCTTTGCGGCGAGCCCCTTCTTCCAGTCGACGACGATCCACAACAAGCCCTGGTATTTCGAGGATCTGCTGGCCGGGTATCTGCGGCGCCTGTCGGAGCGGGCGGGCGGGCGCTGGCCGAGCCAGGTGGTGATGGGGCGGCCCGTGCAGTTTGCGGGCCTGCAGCCGGACGAGGCACTGGCGCGGACGCGCTACGAGACGGCGCTGAAGCGGCTGGGCTTTGAGACAATCCATCACGTGTACGAGCCGGTGGCAGCGGCCTTTTTCTATGAGCGGCGGCTGACAGAGCCCGCGACGATACTTGGTGCGGATTTCGGCGGTGGGACGAGCGACTTTTCGATCATCCGGTTGGATCCGCGCGGCGGGCGTCTGCGCGCCGAGGCGCTGTCGCATTCCGGCATCGGGATTGCGGGCGATGCGTTTGACCAGCGGCTGATCGAGCATGTCGTGGCGCCGCTGTTCGGCAAGGACTCGACCTTCCGGAGCGGGGACAAGACGCTGCCCGTGCAATCCTCCTTGTACAGCCGGTTCGCACAATGGAACCAGCTGTCGATCATGCGTCACACGAAGGACTATGCAGACCTTCAGAAACTACTGCACGTGTCGAACCAGCCGGAGCTGATCCGCGCGTTCATCGAATTTCTGGACGCGGACGCGAGCTACCTGCTTTACCGCGCGGTGGCGAATGTGAAGGCGGAGCTGTCGCGATCGGAAAAGGGCCGCTTCCTGCTGGAAGCGGGCAGGCTGAAACTGGACCGGCAGATCACGCGCGCCGAGTTCGATGGCTGGATCGGAGAAGATGTGCGCAAAATCCAATCCTCCGTGGACGACGCATTGGCTCGCGCGAGCTTGAAGGAAGCAGGCATAGACCGTGTGTTCCTGACCGGGGGTACGTCCTATGTGCCGGCCTTGCGGGAGAGTTTCGAAACGCGCTTTGGCGGCGAAAAGATCGAGACGGGCGACCAGTTCGTGTCGATTGCGCATGGGCTGGCACTGATTGCGCAGCAGGATGACCTGGAGCCCTGGCTGGCGCGTTAAGCCCAGGGCTTTGACGTTGGCAGTGCGGCATCCGGGGCGCGGGCGTAGACCGGCGCGGGAGGATGTTTCGAGGGATCGAACAAGCCGGCCTTGATGGCGGCAGTGACGGCGCTCGGCTGCATGGGGCGCAAGTCCAGTTTCTTCGCAAGATCGCCGAGGGCATCAGCGCCATCCATGAAGACAGGGGCGTGGAAACCGGTGAGCATCGGAAGAAGCTCCGTGAGCGGAACTTCCATGACTTCAGCAATCCCCTCCCCGCCCGAGATGCCCTGCACCCACCAGGTCTGGTCCGGCGGGCGGCGCTGGGCGGCGAGG
>CAZXQD010000046.1:0-27794 GCA_964643405.1 uncultured Hyphomonas sp.
AGTCTGGGCCGTGTCTCAGTCCCAGTGTGGCTGATCATCCTCTCAGACCAGCTATGGATCGTCGCCTTTGTGAGCCATTACCTCACCAACTAGCTAATCCAACGCGGGCCGATCTTTCACCGATAAATCTTTCCCCCTGAGGGCGTATACGGTATTACCACCAATTTCTCGGAGCTATTCCGTAGTGAAAGGTACGTTCCCACGCGTTACTCACCCGTCTGCCACTATATCGTTCGACTTGCATGTGTTAGGCCTGCCGCCAGCGTTCGTTCTGAGCCAGAATCAAACTCTCAAGTTGAGTGTTGATCTGACGATACCATCCATTGGAATATGGACGGTCACTTTGCTGTTAAGCATAAGTATTGCGTTCTTTGACGAGAAACCCTTTTAGCAAAGACCAGGTCGAAACCTGATCGATGGAAAAAAGAATTCTCTCAAGAAACACATTCGTCGTGATCGTCGTTGGACATCTCGCGATGTCCGCAAGCCGTCACGCCGCCTGCGTTTCTCTTCCTATCTCTTACGATGTCAAACAGCTGGAACCGAAGCTCCGGGAACCTTTGCGAACCACCCGGGCCCGCTCGGAAGTGGCGGCTTATATGGGCCGCCCCTTACCCCGTCAACACCCTTTTTTCGCTCTTCTGCAGATCGTGGATTAACCAGCGAGCCTGCCATTTTTAGAGCGAACAGAACTCCCAGACCGATTGTCTCGGCCCAAAAATTCAGGCGTTCAGAGGAACCGCACATATAGCCGCTGTTCGGGGGAAAGGGCAAGCCCTTTTCTGCGATCAGGCGACCATCTGGGGGTCTTCGCGTCGCCCGCCCGAAGGCCGGTTCAGCGAAGTGCGCGAGATAGACGCCTGATCCGCGCGCCGCAAGCCCTTATTCTGCGAATTACACAGCTTCAGTGCGTTTTTTGTGCGGTTCGGGCTCAGAACTGCGCAGACAGGTACGATTTCATGGCCTTCGCTTCAGCTTCCGTCTCGGCGATTTTCCATTTCACCAGGTCGCCGATCGAGACCACACCCGTCAGCCGGTCATTGTAGACCACGGGCAGGTGCCGGATTCGCCGGTCTGTCATCACTTGCAGCGCTTCGTCCACAGCGGTCGAGGCATGTACCGTGACGACCGCCCGAGTCATCGCGCTGCCGACCGTCATCTCCAGTGCCGCCGCGCCGTGGCGCGCCACCTGGCGCACGATATCGCGCTCCGACAGCACACCAATGATTCCCTTGTCTTCATCCAGCGCGACGACCGCGCCGATCTTGCGCTCGTCCATCAGCATGGCCGCATCTTTCAGCGTTATGCCTGCCTGCAGCGTGACGACTTCACGCCCTTTGTCATTCAGGATTTGCTCAACAATCATCACCCGGGCCTCCCGTCCCGCCGGCGCGATTGCCTTTATCTTGTGGCTTGCGCCTGCCGCAGCGTAACACAGCCCTGCTCCCGAATCGACCCGCTATCGGGACGTGAGGGAGCGCTCAGGCCCGCTGGCCCTGGATCCGCCAGAGCACCCCGCGCATGACCAGCGCGCCGCCGATGTATCCGCCGACATGCGCCTGCCAAGCGATTCCCGCGCCGAGGAGGCTCGGCCCGATCAGCGCAAACACCGCGTTGCCGACCACGAACAGCGCGCTCGTCACGAGGAACCGGTTGCTCAGGATCCAACGGTCCGGCCCTTCGCGCACCAGAAGCAAAGCAGCGAGCAGCCCGCTGATTCCCCCGGAGGCGCCGACCGCCGCGCCGCCGTCCGGATAGTTCCCCGCGAGATAGGCCCCGCTCGCGGCCAACTGGGATACGAGGAAAAGCGCCAGCAAAAGCCCCGTCGCCGCAGGCTCGCGGCCCGGCCAGACGCGTCGGAAGAGTTCCAGCAGCGGCTTCGCCAGCGCCACCATGAAAGCGGCGTTCAGCACCACATGCATCCAGTCCGAATGGATGAACGCGCTCGCGATCATTGGCACAAACGCCGCGAGCGCGTTCGCATAGGGCGGCATACCGTGCACGGATGGCATCTCCGGCGATATCCAGAATCGTTCCGGAACCAGTGCGCCATGGAAGAAGACCGCGTTCTGGAGCGGGTCGGGCAGGAGGACTCGCACGAGATGCGCCGCCACCATCAGGATTGCAAACACGGCGACCGGCCAGGGTGCATTGATCAATGGGGGCTTCTGGGTCTGCGGTGTCATCGGGTCTCCGGGCGGCCAATCATCGGCTGGATGCATCTATATAGGCATGCACCGCGGGCCGCGTATCCCTCCCCTGCCCGCCCATTGCCACACCGCCTCACTGTCCTAGCTCTCCGGTCATGCTGACTCGGATTTTCCTCGCGCTCATGGCGCTCATGTTCGCGGCCTTCGGGCTTTATTCCCTCCTGAACCCCGTCCAGATGGCCTCAGGGCTCGGTGTCGAGGTGGGCGGTCCCAATGGCGCCTACGAGCTGCGCGGCATCTATGGCGGCGTCAGCCTGGCCGCAGGCCTGCTGTGCGGCGCAGGCGCAGCCCGCCACGGCCTGCGCATCCCCGCGCTCTGGTTCCTGGTCGTCTACATGGGCGGCTACGTCTTTGCACGCGCCGCTGCGCTGGCTCTCGGCCCGCCGCCGACGGCCAGCTATGTCGCCTTTATCGGCTTCGAGGTCGTGAGCCTCATGCTCGCGCTCGTCGCCCTGCGCGCCGCCTACCGCGCCTGAAACGAAAGAAGCCCCGCCGTTTCCGGCGGGGCTTCCATCATCTGAAGTTTTCGTAGCGTCAGAACGACTTGCGAACCGTCACGCCGAACGTGCGCGGCTGGTTCGGATAGCCCGAGATCGAGCCAGCCTGTGCCACGGCCGGGAAGGCCACCGTGATGACCTCTTCGTCGGCCAGGTTGCGCACCCACGCCGTTACACCCAGACCGCCATCGGTTTCGAAACCGAGCGAGGCGTTGATCAGGCTGACTTCGCGCTTGTCATTGATCAGGGCCTGGTTGCCCGGATCATCGAAGTAAGCGGCCGGGCCTTCATACTGCCAGTCGGCGCGGAGGAATGCGTCCATGCCGCGCACGTCGAAGAAGTACGTCGCTGCCGTCGAGGTGACGACTTCCGACACGCCCGAAGGCGCCTGTCCGGAAATGTCACCCGAAGCCGAGTTCACGAAGCTGTCATACACCGGATCCTGCAGCGTACCGGCAAAGCTCAGCAGCAGCGGATCAACCGGCGTCCAGGTGACGTCAAGTTCGACACCCTTGTTCGACTGCTTGCCGGCGTTGGCCAGTGCGAAGCCCGTGCCCGTGAACACGTTCGACTGGAAGCCTTCGATCGTCTGGTCGAACACCGCCACGTTGAAGGCCATCCGGTCGAACTGGGCCTTCAGGCCCGCTTCGAGAACAGTGGCTTCTTCCGGACCGGCAAACCGGGTTCCGGTGACGAGGTTCGGCAAGGCAAGGCCCGCAGCGCGGATTGCCGAACCGGCCGGAGCCGGCGAGCCGGCAGCCGAACCCGGAACGAAATCAGCCGGGAACGGACGCGAGTCGCGTGACAGGTTCCAGGACGTCGCCTTGAAGCCGGTCGCGTACGAAATGTATGCGTTCACATTGTCGGAGACGTCGTAGTTGAAGCGCAGGTTGTACGTCGTGTTGTTGTCATGCGTACGGCCGGATTCCACCGCGTTCGGGAACGCAAGGAAAGGCGGCAGGAACTGCAACGGACGAAGGCCGAGGAAGGGGTTTACAGCCGGGTTGTTCGCAAACTGGGGCGGAACGCCGTTTGCGACACCCAGGGCAACCAGATCCAGTGCCGAGAAGGCATCCGTATTGACGATCCGTCCGTACGCGTTCTTTTCGTCGTCCGTGTAGTTCACGCCCAAGGTGAACGTCGCGCGATCACTGGCGTGGAAATCGACCGTCGCGAAGATCGACGAAGCCGTGTTGTCCTGGCCAAACTCTTCCGCGAGGCCCTGGCCATTCTGCGCGAAAAGGGTTCCGATGGCGCCCGGACCGGCGATCGCCGCCTCGATCTGATCAAGCGGGCTGAGGAGCGTACCGCCCAAAACGCCGCCAACGACCTGCGTAGGGGTCAGACCCGGGTTTGCGCCCAGAGCCGCCAGAATTTCAGCATAGTTGCGGAAATCTGCGCCATACCGGAAATCGTTTTCGATCTCGACCTTCTCATCGAAATAGAACGCGCCGATCATCCAGTCTACAGCGCCGTCGCCGGTCGACGACACGCGGAATTCCTGAGTGAACGTATCGATGTCCGTCTTGTTGGCGTTGCGGCCGATCAGGTCAGCGCTGGTGAAGTCAGAGTCCTGGTTGGTGTCGAGTTTCGACTGGCGATAGGCCGTGATCGAGGTGAACTGCACTTCGCCGATGTCATAATCGGCCTGGAAGGACACGCCGCCATTGTCGATCTTGTTGGTCGAACCGTAGTTGTAATAGACGTCATAGCTGAACGGATCTGCGGCTGCGAGGTTGCCGCCGATGGCTTGGACGATGGCGCCGGTCGGGCCGTTGATGATGTTGCCGGCTGCGCAGCAAACTTCGTCGATCACGTCATAGTCGCCGAGCAGGCGGAAGGACAGGTTTTCAGACGGTTCGAACAGCAGGTCGCCGCGCAGGCCATAGCGGTTGCGCTCGTTCTGGTCCGGACCGTCGCCAAGGTCTTCAACATAGCCGTCGCGCTTGTTGTAGGTCGCGCTGATGGCACCGGCGAGATTTTCCGTGATCGGACCAGTGACATAGCCGTTCAGGCGATAGCCGTTGAAGTTGGAGACGGTCGCATCGACCACGCCGCCAAATTCATACTGCGGCTTCTTGGTGACGACCGAGATGACACCCGCCGAAGCGTTCTTGCCGAACAGTGTCGACTGCGGACCGCGCAGCACTTCGACGCGCTCGATGTTCGGAAGGTCCGAAATCTGCGAGGCGGAACGCGAACGGTAGACGCCGTCGATGAACACGCCGACCGAAGGTTCGATACCGGCATTGTTGGCGCCGTTGCCGAAGCCGCGGATAACGAAGTTGGTGTTGGACGAAGACTGCAGCTGGCTCACCGTCAGCGACGGAATGATCGACTGCAGATCGTTCAGGTCCACGATGGCAGCGCGCGTGATGGTCGCTTCGTCGACCACCGAAACGGCAATCGGAACATCCTGAAGGGTCTGTTCGCGCTTGGTGGCGGTGATGGTCACCGTCTGGAGCGTACGCGCTTCGTCAGCGGTCGTCTCTTCGGTTGCAGTGGTTTCCTGGGCAAACGCGGGAACGGCAAAGGCGGTGAGGGCGGTGACGCCGGCACCAAGGCAAAGAATCGCTTTAAACCCGCCGAAGCGGGCTTTGTTGGAATTGAAAGAGTGCACTCGGATTTCCTTCCTGGGAGTTTGAGGCAAACGGTAAATCGAGACCGGCTGCTCGCTGCGCGAATCCAGTCTTCTTGTATTTTTGGAAAGGATAGTCGGCGGCCATTGCCGAGCGCAACCCCACCTGCCTTTTCTAGCGCAGCGTGTTGGGCAAACCGCACCACTTTCCATGCCGGAGACGCGCAACTGTTGCGCTGCGCCCACACCCGGCCCGGCTGTTCCGCCTTGAAACGGTGGGCCGCGACAAGATCCTGCCTACTCGCCTCTAAGGGAATGCTGCGCCTGAACAGCATCGGCTCGAGGGTGAATATGCATGTCCTTTGAGGCGAGACTTTCCCATACCCGGTGAACTGCGATCTGGAACGGTTATTGCGATTGGAAGCGCCGAAGAGGTCCTCCGACAGGGCCACAGACAAAAAAATCCGGAGCTACCTCACACATGATCGACCGGTCGATTCACCCGAACACACGCACCCTGCTGGATGCCTGGCGCCGCATGCAGGCCGATCCGCAAGCCCATGGGCTGACGGGCCCGGATGTCGGCGACCATGCCGGTCTCGTGGACCGGATCTTCGTCATCGAACTGCGCGAGGACCAGTCCTGGCTGGTGCGCACGTCCGGCGTGACGCTCAACACCCTCGTCGGGCGCAACCTCGTGAACCACAATTATCTCGACCTCTGGACCGGCCCGGACCGCGCCATGATGACCGCCTTCCTCGAGTCGATCCGTTTCGACGGCGCCCCGGGCGTCGTCAGGGGTCGCGGCGAAACGCTCAGCGGCGAACGCGTCGAGCTCGAGATCACCCTGATGCCGCTGAGCCTCGAGACCGGACGCTCACCACGCCAGCGCATGCTCGGCCTCTACCAGACACTGGGCCCGGAGCCGGCCGCAGGCCTTCGCCAGGTTTTCCGCCACCGCATCGCCATGCTCGTGCCGCCGGATACCCGCCGCACTGGCCCGCAGCTCCGTCTCGTCGCGAACCGCTGATGCGCGCCTGATCAGGCCGGCGCCAGCGTCCGCTTCGGCTCTTCCGGGGCGAGGGGCTTGGCGCCAAGGATCAGGTCCGCCGCCTTCTCCGCCACCATGATCGTCGGCGCGTTCGTGTTGCCGCCCACCAGGGTCGGCATCACAGACGCATCGACCACGCGAAGGCCTTCTACTCCGCGCACCTTCAGGTCGCCGTCCACCGGGCTGGACGCCGAGGTGCCCATCGCAACCGTGCCGACCGGGTGGTAGATCGTCTCGCCCTTCTCGCGGATGAATGCGTCAATGTCCGCATCGGATACAACGCCCGCGCCCGGCATGATCTCACCCGCCGCATACACCTGCAGCGAAGCCTGCCGGATCACCTCGCGCACCATCTTCACCGACTCGCGCATGGCGCGGCGGTCTTCCTCTGTCGCGAGATAGTTCGGGTCGATGGCGGGATGGTCGAACGGATCCGCTGATTTCAGCATCACCGTGCCGCGGCTTTCCGGGCGCAGCTGGCAGGCGTGCACCGTGAAGCCGTCCTCGGTCGGCGTGAAGTTCGCATGGTCCATCATGATCGCGTTGACGACATGCAGCTGGATGTCCGGCATTTCGAGGCCTTCTCGCGATTTCAGGAACGCGCCCGCCTGCAGGAAATTGTCCGCGCCCGCCCCTGTCTGTGTCGCCAGGTACTGCACGCCGACAAACAGCTTCTTGATGCCCTTCTGCAGCGAATAGGCAGAAACAGGCTGGGTCATCCGGTTGATCACCGTCACGTCCAGATGGTCCTGCAGGTTTTTGCCGACGTTCGGCGACGCGACCTTCACGTCAATGCCGAGTGCCTTCAGCGCCGCCGGGTCGCCGATTCCGGACAGCTGAAGCAGCTGCGGCGACTGTACTGCCCCCGCGCAGACCAGAACTTCGCGCGCGGCCCGCACACTGGAAGCGGCCTGGCCGCGCCCTTCGACGAACTCCGCGCCAACCGCACGTCCGCCCTCGATCAGTACGCGCGTCACAAGGCCAGTCGAGATGATCTTCAGGTTCGGACGCTTGCCTTCGATCGGGCGAAGGTAGGCGTACGACGCGCTCCAGCGCTCGCCCTTGTGGATGGTACGCTGGTAGGGGCCGAAGCCTTCCTGCTGTGCACCGTTGAAATCGTTCGTCACAGGGTAGCCGGCTTCGCGGCCGGCTTCGATGAACGCCTTGTAGATCGGGCTCGTCAGCGGACTTTCCGAAACGTTCAGCGGGCCGCTGCCGCCATGGAAATCGTTCGCCCCATGCTCGTAGGTTTCGGCGCGCTTGAAATAGGGCAGCACGTCCGCGTAGCTCCAGCCCTTGAGGCCCATCTGGCCCCACTGGTCATAGTCGCCCGCATGGCCGCGAATATACACCATCCCGTTGATCGAGGACGAACCGCCCCAACCCTTGCCGCGCGGCCAGTATAGCTTGCGCCCGCCCATGTGCGCCTGCGGCTCGGTCCAGAACCCCCAGTTCTGGTCACACGGCGCCTTGATCAGGCTGCCGACGCCCGCCGGCATGCGCACCATCAGCGACGTGTCCTTCTTGCCCGCCTCGATCAGGCAGACCCGGATCGAGGGGTCGGCCGACAGCCGGTTGGCCAGCACGCAGCCTGCGCTGCCCGCGCCGATGATCACATAGTCAAACGTTTCGGTGCTCACTGAATCTCAACTCCCCGGGGGTATGGTTTATTCGCCGTTATGCCTAATGCCACAGCAGATGGCGAGGCAACCAATTGTCAATCTTCCTCTCCTATCTGGGATGGAGGAACGCTGCGGCAGGCGGCGTTCAGTCTGCCAGGGTCCGTCGTCATGACGATGCCAAACTTCCTCAAGTCAGCGCCCCTCACCGGCGCGATCCCCAAGCGGGACAGGCGGAGCTTCAAGCGCGTGGACCTGCGGCTGACAGGGCGTTTCCTGACCAGCCAGAGCGATGACCGCGAACTTCTGACTTCTAACGTCTCCTGTGACGGCGCCTTCATTCTGTCGTCCACGCCGCCCGACGCCGGTGAGCAGATCGTCTGCTACTTTGACGAACTGGGACGCGTCGTCGCAGACGTCATCCGCATGACGCCCGGCGGCTTTGCCGTCCGCTTCCAGACCTCCACACTGAAGCGCGACAAGCTCGCCGACCGGCTGACCTGGCTGCTCAACAAGGACACGCTCGGCCTGGCCGAGGACCGCACGTCCGCCCGTTTCTCGGCGACAGGCCAGGCTGTCGTGATCCTGCGGGACGGCACCCATCTGCAATGCCGCCTCACCGACATTTCCCTCACCGGCGCCGCCTTCGAGGCGCTCGGCACGCCGCCCTTCGTCGGAGACCGCGTTCACACCGGCAACCTGCCCGCTGAAGTCGTGCGCGTCGCCGGCAAGAAGTTCGCCGTGCGCTACCTTCGCGGCGCCGAGGCCGCTGGCAGCTGACCGTGCGCCTGCGCCCCCGCATCGAGCGCGTCTTCCCCGTCCGGACAATCCGTCCGCCTGCTGACGATACCCTCGATCTTGCGGATCTCGACCCCGCTGTCTGGCATGTGATGAGCCGCGACACCGCACGCGGCCCCTTCACGCTCGGCCAGCTTCAGGCCTTTGCCGAGGCCGGAAAGATCGGCCCGCTGACCCGCATTTCCGCTGGCCATGGCGAACCCTTCCTGCCCGCCCTTGATCATGCGGCCCTGCGCCCGCAAATCGAGGCATGCCTCGAAGCCCGCTCAAGCCGCCGCGCCGAAGCTTCGAACTTCATCATTGTCGCTGCGCTCGGCTCGGGCACAGCCCCGAACCGCCGTCACGCCTTCGGCGCCGCACTCAGCCTGCTGGGGCGCTTTGCCGAACCCGTCCCCGGCACATTCATCCTGCGCGCCCGCTGGCCGCTGAACGACGTACGCCGGGCGCTTGCGGCCGCGTTGCCGCAAGGCACGCCGCTGATGATCGTGGAATCCCGTGATGCCCGGATCAGCTGGGACGGGCTCGCCGAGGCCAGCGCCGAAGCCGTGCGCGCCGTCTGGGACGCGCCGATCCATCCGCCAACGGATTAGTCCGGCAAGGCTCAGCCGATCTTGACGGTCTTCGACTGGTGCTTCTGCCAGTTCTCCACATAGTGCAGCGCCGACATGCGGATCATCTGGATCTGCTGCGGCGACACATCCTTGATCACCTTGCCGGGCGCGCCCATCACCAGCGAATTGTCCGGAATCTCCTTGCCCTCGGCAATCAGCGCATTCGCGCCGATGATGCAGTTCTTCCCGATCTTCACCCGGTTGAGGATCGTCGAACCCATACCGATCAGCGTATCGTCACCGATCTCGCAGCCGTGCAGGATGACGCGGTGGCCTACGGTCACATTCGCCCCGATGGTCACCGGCGCGCCGATATCCGTATGAATCACGGTCAGGTCCTGGATGTTGGAGTTCTCGCCAATCGTGATCGGGTCGTTGTCGCCGCGCAGCACGCAGCCATACCAAACGGAGGCATTCTCCCGCAGGATCACGTTGCCCATCACTTCGGCGCTTCCGGCGATCCAGTATTTGCCGTTTGCCGGCAGGGTCGGCCTGACCCCGTCCACTTCATACATGGCCATTTTTTGGGCATCCTTGTCTGTTACTTATTTCGTAAGCGGAATGTCACTTAACCGTCCGATAATGGTGTTAACCTATAAGGGTTGTAGATTCGGAGAGGCAATGGCCGTTTTGGTGTCCATTCATCCCTCACCGCCGGAAGCGTCGCTTCCGGAGCCGGGTAGTCCGCCACCTGGACGCTCCCTCTGTCTCCCCCAAGTTTCGCCGAGCCGCTGCGCATTTTCGCCAGCGGCTTTTTTCATGCCCGCAGCCAAGGAGGCCTCCCATGGGTAAACGTAATGCAGCCAAGCGCCTGAAAACCGCCACCGAGGTTCGTCCCTCGGCCTGGTTCGACGAGCCCGGCCGCACCAAGGGACCCCATCTCCACGCCATCGAAGGCGGTCGCCGCAGCTGGCACCCCGATGACGGCGAAACGATCACCAATGTCCAGCCGCACGAGCGCACCCAGCGCTACCAGAAAACCGTGAAGCCGCGCTCCGAAAACCAGGCCCAGCTGATGAACGCGATGGACAGCCATGCCCTCGTCTGCGCGCTGGGACCCGCAGGCACCGGCAAGACCTATCTCGCCATCTGCAAGGCCGTCGAAGCACTGCAGAAAGGCAAGGTCTCGAAGATCGTGCTTTCCCGGCCAGCCGTCGAGGCCGGCGAGCAGATCGGCTTCCTGCCGGGCGGCATGGAAGACAAGCTCGCGCCTTACCTGCGCCCGCTCTATGACGCCCTCGCCGACCGCCTGTCCCCTGCCCAGCTGAAACATATGCTCGCCGAAGGCGTCATCGAGATTGCGCCCATCGGTTTCATGCGCGGCCGTACACTGAACAATGCCTTCATCGTCATCGACGAGGCCCAGAACTGTACCTACACGCAGCTCAAGATGCTCCTCACCCGCCTCGGTTGGCATTCCACCATGGTCATCACCGGCGACCCCGGCCAGACTGACCTGTCTCCGGAGTTCTCCGGCCTCGCCAAGGCCGCCGAACGCCTCGAAGCCCTCTCCGGCGCCGCAGTGATCCAGCTGGAAGCCGGCGACGTGGTGAGACACCCGCTGGTGGCGGAGATGCTCGACGTTCTCTGACGACCTCGAGTTTTGGGGCGCATTGCAGTTACAAACCTGCAGTGCGCCCCACTTCTAGGGACCTCAGGCTACCGCTGCTTCCCGGTTCTGCAGATTCTTCCCTGCAAGGATGTTCTGCAATGGCCCGGGGCGTCCAAAATGATAGCCCTGAAGCTGGCGGCAACCAGATGCGCGCAGCGTTGCAGCGAGGCTGGACGTCTCGACGCCCTCAACGACGACACTCACATCAAGACCGCGCGCCATCTGGATCAAGCCAGAGATCAGGTAGCCCGCCTTTGGATCGGTCTCGAGACGCTTCGTCAAGGAGCGATCGATCTTGACGCAGCTGAACCCGAAAGACTGGAGGTAGGCAATGCTTGTGAAGCCTGTTCCGAAATCATCCAGCGCAAAACGTACACCAAGTCCCCGCAACGTATCGATGGCCAGAGAAGCGCGTTCTGGATAGTCGATCAGGTGGCGCTCGGTGATTTCCAGCTGCAGGCGTTCCGGAGGGAAGCCGGTCAGGGCAAGTATCTGCTGAACGTGTGCGCAGAAGTCCGGATTGTTGAACTGCGTCGGAGAAACGTTGACGCTGAGATTCAGGCCCTGAATGCTCTTGGACTCGCGGCATGCCCTCTCCAGGACATACATGCCGAGTGCCTGGATGGTTCCGCTGCCTTCCGCAATGCCGATGAACTCATCCGGCGTCAGAGGGCCTCCTGGACGGCCGGGCCAGCGCACAAGTGCTTCAACACCGACGACAGACTCCGTCCGCGCATCGACAATCGGTTGGTAGACAACATCGAATTCACTCCGGCCGAGGCCCGCAGCAATTTCCTGCTCGATCTGATGACGCCACATCTTGCCGTCGTCCAGCGCCTTGTCGAACCATTGAATGCCATGCTTGCCGTTTGCCTTTACCGCATACATCGCCGTGTCGGCCTGGCGCAGCAGTTCAAACGGGGCGGTCAGCCCATCCATATCAACGGCAATGCCAATGCTCGCACCGATCTGGAATTGCCGGCCAAGTATCGTCAAAGGCTGCGTCAGTTTCTCCAGCGCCATCGTTGCGAACCGCTGCGCAGACTCGCCAGCATCGGAAGTTTCGATAAGCAGCGCAAATTCATCGCCGCCCATTCGCACCAGCATCGAATGCTCTGCCTGCAGCGATTTGAGCGTCCGGCCAACTTCCGTAATCAGATGGTCCCCGAACTGGTGGCCATGAAAATCGTTGATCACCTTGAAGCCGTCGAGGTCTATGAACACCATCGCCAGTCCGCCGGGGCGGCGATCTGTGCGCACGGCGATCTCTTCAAGGCAGGAAAGCAGCGCACGCCGGTTTGGCAGGCCGCTTAGCGGGTCGGTAAGTGCAATCTTGCGATTTTCGTCGCTGAGTTTTTGTGTCTCAAGCTGCCGCTGACGCAAGATATACCGTGAGCGGATGAGTTTTGAGAAGGTTGAATTATACTTGTAGAGAATGAAGATCATGCCACCTGCGACGAACGTCAGCATCAGCGCCTGAGGCATCATCCGCGAGTTGTCGACAACGGAGAAATAGATAAGGAATGGTACTGTCGCAATCGTTGCTACCGAAAGCGCGGCCGAACGCAGGGGGAAGAGGCAGAACACGCAGCTGATCTGCGTCAACGCCAGAAAGAAAGTAAGGTGCGCTTTTGCCTGGGTATCGCCATGCGGATAGAGAGCAATTGCCCAGAAAGTGAACAAGGCCGTCAGTACAACTGCGAGAACACCAGTCTTCTTGATCTGGCGGATAATCTCAGCGTCCGTGAAACTGCTTTCGCCGTTTCGGATCCACCAGCGCCCCCGGACTGCCGCCACAGCACACAAGATGAGCGCAACACCGCTGCTGAGAACAGGAGCGGCGAAATCACGGAATGTGAAACAGACGGCGACCGCATTCCACGAGACAATGAAGTACATCAGCGGAACCTGATGGACGAACTCACGGAACTGGGCCCGGCAAAGGTCCATGTCGTCCGTCTGCAAACGGTACTGGTTAACCAGTAGTTTCAGGGCATGATTGAGCGATTGCACGTCGGCCCGGTCCGGTTTTGCCTGTCAATGCTGAAGGCATACTGCAAACCCTGCAAATTATGGTTTGCCAGGCCGATGAAATTTCACCGATCCCGGATGTGCCGCCAAGGCAGGCTTGACGCCAGGTCCCGCCGCCGCTTCACCTGCTGCAAAAGCATCAGGAGGCACGTCCATGATCCGCCACGCCGCGCTCGCGCTCCTGCTCGCCGTCTTCGCCCTCTTCACCGCCCGCGCCGAGGAAGCCGCACCAATGAAAACCTATGCCTCCTTCGACGGCACCACGATCAGCTACCACGATGTCGGCGAAGGCCCGGTCGTGATCCTTCTCCACGGCTTCTCCGGCAACGCAGACCTCAACTGGTTCCAGCCCGGAATCGCGCAGAAGATCGCCGCCGCCGGTTACCGCGTCATCGCACCGGATCTGCGCGGTCACGGCGCCTCGCCCTTCGAGGCCGCACCCGAACGCTGGCCCGCCGACGCCATCGCGCGCGACCAGATCGCCCTCGCCGCCTATCTCGGTGAAGCTCCCTACGCGACGGTCGGCTACTCGATGGGCGCCATCTCGGCCCTGCGCTACCATCTCCTCAGCCGGAACACCGGCCGCCTGATCCTCGGCGGTATTGGCGACTCGGTCGCCGACGAGTTCAACGCCGACCGCAACACCGCCTTCCGTGCCGCCATCGAGGAAGGCCTCGCCGGCAAGGACACGCCCGGCGCCAAGGCCATCCTCGCCCGCGCGAAAGCCACCGGCGGCAATCTCAAAGGCTATCTCGGCGCCCTCTCCGCGCGCACCTACACACCGGCCGACCTGCTCGCGACCTTCGACGTGCCCACGCTGGTGCTGACCGGCGACCACGACCTCGACAACGGCTCCGGCCCCGCCCTCGCCGCGAAAATTCCCGGCGCGCGCTACCAGCAACTGACGGGCACACACCTGACGGCGGTGATCGATCCGGCTTTCCCGGAGGCCATCCTTTCAGACCTTGCGGCTGGTCGCTGACGGCTCAGGTGCCCGTCTTCATCAGCACGTCACGGACAGCCTTCAGGGCCTCGCGTGGCTGGCCGGATGACAGCATGCGGAAGCTGGAAACCAGCTGCGGCCCCAGCCCGGGAACCAGCACGACCAGCGCTGCTGCATAGGCCGCCGCGCCCAGCACGACAGCGGATGCCAGGAACAGGGCCTGATGCCCCTCCGAGGGCACAAAGGTCATGAACAGCCAGACGGCCAGCACCATGAAGGCCGCTGCGAAGAAAGCGAGTTTTCCAGCCATGATCTGCCGCGTCACCGACATGCCGATCGTTCGCTTGATAAGCCAGGAACTATGAATGAAAACCACGACCTGCTTGCCGAGGATCGCAAACCCGATGGCCGTCAGGCCGTGCTGGTAGGCGATGCCCAGGAATACGATCAGGGCAACCAGACCAACGAATGTAATCCACGCAACGCAATCCGGACGGCCAACACCGCGCAGCGCGCTGAGGCCCATGGCAGTCATCGGCGCGCGGATACCGATCACCATGAGGATCTGGAACACAATCACACTGGCCGCCCACTGCTCACCGAAGATCAGCGGTATGGCCAGAGGCGCAATGATGAATGCGCCCGCATAGATCGGATAGACGAATTGCGCCGAAACCCGGATCGAGCCCTCGATGGCGCGGTGCAACTCCGCCCGGTTATCCTGCAGCGCGGCGGCGACCGGCATGGCAACGGCCGCGAACGGTGCCACCAGCGCGGAATGCGCCTGCATCTGCAGTCGCTCGGCAAGATTGAACAAGCCGACCGCGGCGGAGCCGAGCGTCATGCCGATCACCGTTTTCGGCAGCATCGCGTCGAACGTCTGAAGCACCTTCGACAGGCCATTGGCGAAATTGAAGTGGAACAGCTCGCTGAAATCCGACCAGCTGGATTGGGCGCCCGGCCTCCAGCGCGCGAAATACATGAAAGCCCCGGCCCGCGCGACGCGGCGGAATACTTCCATGCCGACCAGCGCCCATTCATTTTTCCACAGGAAAGCGAGCACGATGCCGACCAGCGCCGCGCCGATGTTGCAGAACACATCAATCGCTGTGATCGCCTTGTAGCGCAGATCACGCTGCAGAAGCGCAGCCGGCACGGCCGCGAGCGCGCCGATCGGCAGGAAGGCCCCCGTGACGATCAGTATGGGAACAATCGACGGCGTCTCGAACAGGCGCTCGATTGGCGAAGCAAGCAGGATCAAAAGGGCCCAGAACGCAATCGACAGAACCATCGACTGCAGGAACACCGAATTCATGTGGCCGGGACGCAGATCCTTTCGCTGGATGAGGGCATCCCCCAGCGTACTGACGGCAATCACTTCCGGCAGCGAGATGACCAGCAGCGCGATCACATAGACGCCGAAATCGGCAGGCGTCAGCAGCCGCGCCATCACGACCATCGACAGGAGCGAGATGATGACGCCGATCCAGTTTGCCATCGCGTTCAGCAGAACGGCCTTGCCTGCGCGGTTCAGGAGGGAGGGTGCCATGGTCTGTTCAGCGCCGGGTCCGGCGCGCCCCTTCCACTGGCATGGACCGGGAGGCTGCAGTGTCTGTACGTCTCATCTTGCTTGCAACCCGCATGACAGCCCCCGGCCTGACCTCATCGCGCAATGATCTGGCGAACGAGAGCCAACAGGCTGCCATCCGTATACAGATGCCCGGGCAAGCCCGCACGCCGCCCGGCTTCCAGGTCTGATGGCTTGTCGCCGACGATGAAACTCTTCTCGCGGATCACCGAGTGATCTGCCATCGCCTTCAGGATCATGCCCGGATTCGGCTTCCGGTCCGGATGGTCTGCCACCGTATAGGCTGCCACCGTTCCTTCGGGATGGAACGGGCAATGGTAGAAGGCATCCACGAACGCCCCGGCTTCGGCGAGCTGATCCTGCATCGCGGCATGGAATGCCTCGACAGCGGCTTCATCGTAGTAGCCGCGCGCGACGCCCGCCTGATTGGTGACCACGATGACGCGATAGCCGCAATCGTTCAGATGACGGATGGCTTCGCGCGCGCCGGTCTTCCACACAAGGTCTTCGGGCTTGTGCGTATAGCCCTTGTCCTCGTTCAGCACCCCGTCACGATCAAGGAAAGCCGCAGGCCTGTAGCAGAGCTGCGCCGTCTCGCGCTTTGCCTGCGCAAGGGTTTCCGGCAGCCCTATATCGAGGAAATAACCGCCGAACGCTTCACCTTCGAGCAGACCTTCAGCTGCCAGTTTCGGAAAGAGGTCTGCCTCGATGGACGCGGGAGACGCCAGGCGCGCCGCGGCATCCCGGTCCAGGAAATAGATCCCGCCATTGATGAGCCCCGCGCCCGCCAGTGCCGGGTTCTTCTCGGCAAAGGCGGTCACCCGCCGGCCATTCAGCGTAACGCTGCCATAGCGCGACACATCCTCCACCCGCCGCAATGCGAGGCGGCCGCCGCCTGCTGGCGGCGCAGATGCCGTCAGCGCACGCAGGTTGATATCGAAAAAGGAATCTCCGTTCATCATCACGAAGCGTTCATCCAGCAGGCCGGCCACCTGCCGCAACGCGCCGCCGGTTCCGAGCGGTTCATGCTCGCGCACGACACGCACGGCCGCCTCGCCGAAGCGCCGGCCCTGATAGGCCTCCTCGACCTGTTCGCCGAGGTGCCCGGCCAGAAGGACAAGGTCGGTAAACCCCATGCGCGCCGCATTCTGCAGCAGAAGATCGAGAAACCGCACCCCCGGTGCAATTTCCTGCAACGGCTTTGGCGTCGTAGCGGACAGCGCGCCAAGCCGTGTCCCCTTGCCTCCTACCAGAAACAGGGCCTGCGCCGGGCGGTTCATGCGGAGGCCCGGGCTCCGGCACGCCCCAACGTCGCGTCGAACACGGCGACTGTCCGGTCGAGCGTAGCCTGCCAGGAAAAATGCCGCGCCGTAAGATCCTCGGAGCCCCGGCGAACACGCGCCGAAAGTGCTGCATCCGCCTGCAAACGCAACATCGCGTCTGCCAGAGAGGCCGGATCGCGTGGCGGGCAGAGCAGCACATTGTCCGCGTCGACGAATGCCGCCTCCGCGCGCGCGCCGCGCGTCGTGATCACCGGCAGGCCGTGTGCGGCGCAGGCCGCAATCGAACTGTTGTTCAAGGCCGCGCCCTCATCGAACGGCAGCACCGCATAGTCTGCTGCGCGCAGATAAAGCGAGCCGGCATCGGTATCGAACGGAAACTCTCCGGTCCAGCTGACGGCATCTCCCACCCCGATCTCGTCAGCCAGCTTTGGCAGCTCGTCCGGCCGCCAGCCGGACTTGAACCAGTCTGGCGTCGGCCCGCCGATGATTGCGAGCCGGGCCGCCGGCAAGGTGTCGCGGACAATCCGGAAGGCGCGGATCAGCGTGTCGATCCCCTTGCCCTCATAGATACGGCCAAAGTACGCGAAGAGCGGCACATCCATCGGTACACCGAGCATTTCCCGGCCCTTCCGGCGCGACGCCTCGCCCGGCTCGCTCATCAGGATGAGTGGCGGCGGCGGGATGATTTCGGCCTTGCTTTCTAGTCCCGGCAGTTGCTGGGCATAGCGCTGCAAGTGCGGCTCGGCCATGGCGACGACCTTGTCGCTGTCGCGCAGCAACACGCCATACTCATAGCTGATGTTCCCGCCACCAATGGCAAAGGCTTTCAGCTTCAACAACGCCCGCGTCAGGAAAGGATGGTTCTTTGGCCGGACGCCTACCGGGGCCGTGATCTGCGTGATGACCTTGACGCCGGGCATGGTCGCTTTCAGGCGCGCCGGCAGCAGCGAGATCATCGGGTGCATCCCGTAAGCCGATCCGATGAACCATATGAAGACCAGGTCCGGCTTCACTTCGGCGGCAATCCGCTCCACGCTCGCCTGCGCCCCCCAGTTCCATACCGGAATCTCGGCATGTACCTGGCAACCCTTCACTGCCCCGGTGTCGACATCCCGCCCCGTGAGCACATGAACATCGTATCCGCGCGCAGCGAGGCCTTCGCCAAGCCGGGCTATATGGTCCGACTCTGCGATGGCCATGGGCGGATAGACGCCCGTGATGATCAGTATCCGGACAGGCTTGGTTCCCATCAGGCGCTCGCGATCATCTTCTGCCGGATCCGGCCTGCTGCGTGGATGAGCCACGAGGGTGCGTGCACCTTGGAAGCGGCCTGCATCAGCTGCTGCAGCACAATCTGGTTGTCCGCCGCCTTTGCGCGCATCGCCGAAATGCGGGCGGGCAATTTTGCCATCTCGCCCGGCACTCCGCCCAGATGGCGTTCGACCACCGCGACAATCACCGCGCGGCTGACGTCCGGCGGGTCAATCTTGTCGGCCCAGTCGATACCGGCACAGAAATCCACCACCTTGTCGGAGCGCGAAATCGCCAGGAACGGCACATTCTGGAGAACGGAGAACATGCAGAAGTGATAGCGCGTGCTGATCGTGGCTGCACACTGCGACACGATCGACATCATCTGCTGCGGTATCAGGTATTCGCCCGGCCCGAAGATGGCAGCATCCTTGTGCACCATCAGGCTGCGGACCTTTTCGGACGCCGCCTTGTCATAGGTTTCGCCGTCCCGCGTCTCGGCAAACAGGAACAGGATCTGCACGCCGTGCCGCGCGACCAGTTCGTCAAGCGCGGCTGCCACTTCGACGAAAAGTTGCGGCGATTTCTCCAGCAGGTGCGGCTCTGCATTCATGTTCACGCCGACCACGGGCCGGTCACCCAGCCCCAGTTTCCGGAACACCTCGCGCCCATAGTCGCCGCTCACCGGCTCCAGGAACCAGGCCATGTCCGCCGCGACCAGAACCTTGCTGTCCGGCACGCCCATTCCGATCAGGCGCTCCTTGTCCTTCGGGCTACGCACACTCCAGGCGAGGGTATTCGGGATGATCTTGTCCTGCATGCGTTTCAGCGAAGCGTCCCTGTAGAGATGCTCGACACCGATACCGACAAACGCCACCGGCTTTCCCCAATTGCGTGCGTGTTCAAGAATCCCGGAAACGGTGTTCAGCGGCCAGTCGCCAAGGCTGTCGGAAATCGGCGTGCCGCCCCCGAAGATGTAGCCTTGGGACAGGTGGGCCTTCAGCTTCGGCTTCCAGCCCATGATGCCGTCGAAATACTGGTAGTATTCGAAGTAGGGCTCGACCTTCCGGCCCTGGTTGACACAGCAGGTTGCAACATCGACCTCGACGCCATTGCCGTAACGCTGGATCAGCTGGGCGAAGCCGAGCAGCGTCGCTTCATCGCCGACATTGCCTGCGCCGTAGAACCCGAAAGGTGCTGCCAGTCTCATCTGTCTTGCCTCTGTGCGGAATACCGTACTGCCGGGCGCCGGGTCTCGAAACCGGACATGGGCGCCAGCCCGGTCAGGTTTGCAAACAGTATTCCACTATCGACGGCCCGGGGAGCAATACGAAATCTCAATGAACCTATGGTGATTAACCACGATCAATTGCATGGAAATTGCTCTGTGGACGCCGGATGATCAAGGCTTGCGGCCTGCACGGTCCATCGCGGAAGGAGCCTGGATTTGAAAGTTGGCATCATCGTTGACGTCGAGCCCGGCATCCATGGCGGCATCGCGACGGCGCTGAGCACCCTCATCGCGACTCTCGGCAAGCTCGAGGGGCCGGAAACCTATGTCCTGATCGTCGACAACCAGCGCCAGATTGACTGGTTGAGCCCGCTCGCCCCCAACCAGCGCTTCGAGCTGCGTCCCGCGTTCCACGAGAGCGCGCTGCGCAAGGGTCTGCGGCGCGCCAAGCGGACAGTGAAACAACTCATCGGCGCAAGCACATCATCCGGATGGCCATCTGTGCCGCTGTCGGACGGATATCTCGAAAGCCTGGGCCTCGACGTGCTTCACTTCCCGACCCAAGGCTTCACCTATTGCGCCATCCCGAGCGTCTACAATCCGCACGACCTCCAGCACCTCCACTATCCGCAATTCTTCAATGCCGAAGAGCTTGCCTGGCGCGAGACGATCTACCGCGCTGCCTGCCGCACTTCCCAGACGATCATCGTGAACTCCCAGTGGATCAAGGATGATGTCGTCGCGCAGTTCGCGGTCAGCCCGCACAAGGTGCAGATCATTCCCGAGGCCGCGCCAACCCAGGTGCTCGCGCCGGTCACCGAGGACGACAAGGCCGCCACGCGCCGGAAGTATGCCCTGCCGGACCGCTACATCTTTTACCCGAACAATACCTGGCCGCACAAAAACCACCTGCGCCTGTTCGAAGCGCTCGCCTGGCTGCGGGACGAGAAGGGCCTCGTCGTTCCGCTGATTTCCACGGGCGCCCGGCACGAGGCGAGCCGCGAAAGGCTCGATGCCCGCGTGCGGGAGCTGCACCTCGAAAACCAGGTGCAGATGTTAGGATTCGTGTCGACCACGGAGCTGCGCGCGATTTACCAGATGGCCCGCTGCCTCACGGTGCCGAGCCTGTTTGAAGCCAACAGCCTGCCCATCTTCGAAGCCTGGGCGGAAGGCATTCCGGTTGCGAGTTCGAATGTCACGGCCCTGCCTGAACAGGTTGGCGATGCCGGACTGCTGTTCGATCCGATGTCGCCCGAAGACATGGGCGCCGTGATAGCGCAGCTGTTTACCGATGATGCGCTGTGTGCAGACCTTGTCGCCAAAGGCAAACGCCGCTTGTCGGACTTCGACTTCCTGCGCACTGCCCGTGCCAACCGCGCCGTTTATCGCCGCGCGGCCGGCCGCCGCCTCGACGCGGAGGACACTGCCCTCCTCGCGCATGACTGGATGCGAAATCCGCTGCGCTGATCCCTTAGCGCTTTTTGCCCAGCACGCTTTCGAACACCGCCGCGAGCCGCGCGACATTTGCCTCGTCCACACGCCGCGAAGTGGGCAGGTTCACGCCCGTGCGCGACAGCCAGCTGCTGTTCGGGCATTTGCGTGCAAAGCTGCGATAGGCCGGCATGGCCGAGAGGCCATTGAAGAAGGGTCGAAGGTCGATGTTGGCGGCTTTGCAAGCGGCAATCAGCTCGGCGCGCTTTTCTTCCGGCACCTGCGCGCAGGAGAACCAGATCACCGGATCTGCGCGCTGCGGCATCGGCGGCGCAAACGTTACCCCGGGAATGCCGCTCAATGCCTCAACGTAGCGCGCATGGACAGCAGCGCGCATGGCCAGCAATTCGTCCATCCGCTCGATCTGCGCACAACCGATTGCGGCCTGCATGTTCGTCATGCGGAAATTGAAGCCCGGCTCTTCGTGCCAGTAGCGCCGTTCGGGCCGCATCCCGTGATCGCGCAGCATCCGCATGCGGGCGGCGAGGTCTGCATCATTGGTCAGGCAGATACCGCCTTCGCCGGTCGTGATGATCTTGTTGGCGAAGAAGGAAAAGCTGGAGATATCCGAGAATGAACCCACCGCCTGCCCGTCATACTTCGCGCCGTGCGCCTCGGCGCAGTCCTCGATGATGTACAGGCCGCGCGCCCGCGCCAGTTCTGCAATCTCGCTCATCGGCGCTGGCCGCCCGAACACGTGCACCGGCATGATGGCCCGCGTGCGCGGCGTGATCGCCCGCTCGATGGCCTCTACCGTCATGCACCAGGTGTCGCGGTCCACATCCACGATCACCGGCCGTGCGCCGACATGCATCACGGTATTGATCGACGCGGCAAAAGTCAGATCCGGCACGATGACCTCGTCGCCCTCTCCGATGCCGAGTGTCGCCATCGCGAGGTGCAGCGACACCGTCCCGTTGGAGGTCGCGACGCCATGCGCCATGCCCGCCTTGCGCGCAAAGTCCTGCTCGAAGCGGCGAATATAGTCGCCGGTCGAGGATATCCAGGTCGAGAGGAACGCATCGAATGCATAGCGCATTTCCTGATGCGTCAGGTCCGGTTCGGACACCGGCAGGAAGGGCTGCGGGCCTGAAACGTCGAGCCCGGTGATGCGGCCTTCTCCGTCAAGCAGCGGCTCGACACCAAGCGGCTCGGCCGACGTGCCCCAGGGGGCGGCAACGTCTGCCAGTGTCTGGTTTGCAAGGTGGCCGCCCTGCATCAGCGCCTTGCGCATCATTGCGAGGCTCGCGAACCCCTTGAGCCGGCCGGCAGCGTCCGTCAGGAAGACAAAGCCGCGGCCATTGTCCAGCGCGCGCTCGAGGCCCGCCCAGAGCGCGTCACCTTCGGCGCAGCAAAGCGCGGCGATGGCCGGATCAGCAGATACCTTGCGGGCGGCTTGCACGTCATTCATGGTCACGAAACCTTGGCTCCGGCGGGAAGATAGTTCGAGTCGAGATCGGGATCATACAGCACCACGGACGATCCCGACCGCTCCATGCGCAGGGGGACGTGGGTCATGCCCTTCATCGCAGTGATCACGTCCGCGCGTTTGTCCGGCGGGACGAACATCAGCAGGAATCCTCCGCCGCCCGCGCCAAGCAGCTTGCCGCCCAGAGCGCCCGCTTTGAGCGCTGCTTCATACCGCTCGTCGATTTCCGGGTTCGACACTGACGGGTCCAGCATCTTCTTGTTTACCCAGGTCTGGTGCAGCAGTTCGCCGAAGTCGTTGATGTTGCGCGAGGTGTCCGTCAGGATACGCTCGCCTTCGCCCACCATGTCGTAGATCGCGCGCAATTCCTTTGTGCGGTCTCCGAACGTTGCAACCTTGCGCTTCTCGATCTCCTCGGCAAACCGCGTGAACCCCGTGAAGAACAGCATCATCGAGTCTTCAAGCGCCGCCTTGCGCGCGCCCGGCAGCAGGATCGGCGTCAGCTCGTAATCTCCGTCAGCGGAGAAATCGATGCGGTTAAGCCCGCCATGCGCCGCCGCAATCTGGTCCTGATAGCCGACTGTCTCCTTCAGGAGCTCCTGCTCGACGAAGATCGCTTCGCGCGCCAGCTTCTTCTTGGAACAGAGCTTTTCCTGGTTGCCGAAGAACGCATGGAGCAGCGACACGGTAAACGAGGAGCTCGACCCCAGGCCTGACTTCGACGGCAGGTCCGAGTTGTGGATCACCTCATAACCGGTCTCGTTCTCGCCCGCATACTGCTTCAGCACTGCGCGCACGACCGGATGCTGGATCTCATTGATCGTATTGACTTCCTCCAGCATGCCCCAGGCGACACGGTAGTTGAAGTCGAACACCGCCGGCAGACGGCGCAGCTGGATGTAGATGTACTTGTCGATCGACGTCGACAGCACGGCGCCTTTTTCCCCGCGCTGCAGCCATGCCGGATGGTCGGTGCCGCCGCCGAAGAAGGAAACGCGAAGCGGGCTGCGAACGATGATCATGCAAGCCCCGTCAGACGTTAGAGTAGCGCGCGTTCCGGAGCATCCGGTAGCCGCGAAGCAATTCGGCAATGCCGCGCTCCAGCGACCAGTCTGGCCGCCAGCCCGTCGCTTCGACCTTTTCGTTCGAAACGATGTAGTCGCGCTTGTCCGGATCTTCGCCGATCGGCGCTTCGAGATAGACGAAGTCCGGCACCTGCTGCTGGATCTTCTGGCACAGCTCGATCTTCGACAGGTTCGCATCCGAAAGGCCGAGATTGTAGGCCTGCCCGCGCATCCGGTCGAAATTTCCGATGGCGTGCTCGAAGCCCTTCACCACGTCGCGCACGTGGATGTAGTTGCGTTTGAAATGGCCCTCGAAAATCACGACCGCACGGTCCGTCACGGCGCGCCATGTGAAATCGTTGACGAGCAGGTCGAGGCGCATGCGCGGCGCCATGCCGAACACCGTTGCCAGCCGCAGCGTCACGCCGTTGCCATTCTCCAGCACCGCACGCTCGGCTTCCACCTTCGTCACGCCGTACAGCGAGATCGGCCGAAGCGGGCTTTCTTCCGTGCAGAACTTGCCGCTCTCGCCAACGCCGTAGCCGGAATTGGTAACCGGGAAGACAACCCGCTGTGCTTTCGACGTGCGTTTGACAAGGTCCGCCACGGCATCCTGGTTGAGCGACTTGGCCGCAATCGGATCAAGCTTGCAGAGCGGCGCGCCGACGAGGGCCGCGAGCGGGATCAGCACGTCGGCTTTAGGCACCAGTTCGTCGAGCAGCCGCGTGTCACGCGCATCGCCCCTGACCGGTGTGAACTTCTCGTTTGCGCAGACGGCAGCCAGCTCGGTGTTCCCGCGCGGGAACGTGTCGAGCACCGTCACTTCATGACCAAGCTCAAGGAAGCGCGGGACCATGATCGAGCCAATGTATCCTGCGCCCCCGGTGATCAGAATTTTCATGTGTCCTTCGATCCTCACTCTGAACTTCTACGCACGGCGCCGTGCGCCTGCGACTTGATCTAGCAACTCCCGCACCACGCGAACTTCCGGCAAGTCCCCCGATGCGACAGGATTTGCGACTGTCCGGCCCGTCTTCCCGCGCCACCTGTCCGGAATTGGCACAGGTCCGCGCGGCGTTCACACCCGGTAATCACCGGTGCCGGAACAGGCGCGCGGCCGCCGGGCCGTTCTCTCAGGCTGTCACCTTTGGCGTGTTTGAACGAACCTGGCTTTCGATCCAGCCGTAAGTCTTCTCCAGCCCCGCCTTCAACGTCTCGCTCGGCGCCCAGCCGAGCTTTTCGCGGATCATCGTGTTGTCGGAATTGCGCCCGCGCACGCCGGTCGGCCCCGGAATGTTGTTACGGATGATCTTCTTGCCCGCGATGTCGGCAATCATGTCCGCCAGCTGGTTGATCGTGACCATTTCGTCGGAACCGATGTTGACCGGGCCGGCAAAGTCCGAACGCGTCAACCGGATAGTCCCCTCGAGGCATTCGTCCACGTACAGGAACGAGCGCGTCTGCAGCCCGTCGCCCCAGATGTCGATCACGTCGCCGGACTTCGCCTTGGCGATCTTGCGGCAGAGTGCAGCCGGCGCCTTTTCCTTACCGCCGTCCCAGGTGCCCTGGGGCCCGAAAATGTTGTGGTAACGGGCAATCCGCGCCTCCATGCCCCGGCAGCGGGCGTAGGTCAGGTAAAGGCGTTCGGAGAAGAGTTTCTCCCAGCCATACTCGCTGTCCGGCGCGGCGGGATAGGCCGAATCCTCGCGGCAATTCGGGTTGTCCGGGTCTTCCTGGTTGTAGGCCGGATACATGCAGGCCGAGGAGGAATAGAAAATCCGTTTGGCGCCTCTCTGGTAGGCTTCCTCGAGCACGTTCAGATTGATCGTTGCCGAATTGTGCATCACGTCGGCGTCATTGTCGCCCGTGAAGATGTATCCAGCGCCGCCCATGTCCGCCGCGAGCTGGTAGATCTCGTCAAACTTGCGGTCGACAACCTGACGCACGAATGACTGTTCGCGCAGGTCCCCCAGCACGAATTCGTCGGCTTCGGTCTCGGCATACTCGTGCGATTTCAGGTCGACGCCGCGCACCCAGTAACCTTCGCGTTTCAGCCGGCGCACGAGATGGCCCCCGATGAACCCACCTGCGCCGCACACGAGAACCGTTTTCATGATTGCCCCTCGAAAAAGCTGGCGGCGGAAAACTTCGGCTGCCACGCCCGCTTTAGAAGCAAAGGTAGTGCCAATACCCAAGCCCATCAAGCAAAACGCGCCCCCTGCGTCCCCGTGACCAAAGTAATCAAAGGCGTCATTGCTTGCGTTGACATACGTAGTTTCCACGCCTCGGGCTCCTGCGCGGCCGTTGCACTCGCCAGACGGTTGCAGCGGCACCACTCCGGCCCGTTCCGCGGGATATCCTGCCTCGCCCGTCCCTTCCCCAACGTCCCCCCTCGCCCCGCCTTTACGTGCGCGTTAAACCGCCCCCAATCGGCATTCACGAAGGAGCATGAGCCATGGCAAAAGGTGATCTTCCGGTCCTTATCGGTGTGGGCCAGTCGCTCAGCCAGTGGGACGGCAAATCCGGTCCTGCCGGCGCGCCCTCGCCGCTCTCGCTGATGGCCGACGCCTCGAAAGCTGCCTTCGCCGATACCGGGGTCCCGGCGATCGCTGCCGCCATCGACACCATCGCCGTCGTCCGCATCTTCGAGGACTCCGTGCGCGGCGCGCCGCATCCGCATGGGCACAATACGAACCTGCCCGGCACGCTCGCCCGCGACACCGGCACGAAACCCGCCCGCCTGATCTACGAAACCGTCGGCGGCCAGAGCGCACAGGCCCTCGTCAACGAATTCGCCCGCCGCATCCACGAAGGCGAAGTGGATGCTGTCCTGATCTCCGGCTCGGAAGCCAACCGCGCCTCCAAGGGCGCGCGCAAGCATGGCGTGGAGATCAACTGGGCAGACGGCTCGGACGCTCCGTATGAAGATCGCGGCGCAGGCCCGATGATGCTGTCGCGCGAGGAAATCAAGCACGGCCTCGTCGCCCCCGCCTATTTCTACGGGCTGTTCGAAAATGCCATCGCTGCCCGCGAAGGCCGCGGCCGCGCCGCGCACCGCCGCGCCATGGCCGAACTGTTCCAGCCCTTCACCGCCGTTGCGGCGAAGAACAGGTATTCCCAGTTCCCTGTTGAGCACAGCGTCGAGTTCCTTTCGACGCCGTCGAAAGAGAACTATGAATACGCCGATCCCTTCCTGAAATGGTTCATCGCGCAGGACGCCGTGAACCAGGGCGCCGCTGCCATCCTCGTTTCCTCCTCCAAGGCTGACGAACTGGGCGTCCCGCAGGACAAGCGGGTCTACATCCACGGCGGCGGCGATGCCGGCGACGACCTCATCTCGCTGCGCCCGGTGCTTGACCGCTCCTCGGCCATGGACATCGCCATCTCGCGCGCGCTCGCGCAGGCCGGCAAGTCCTCTGCCGACATGAAACACTTCGACCTTTATTCCTGCTTCCCTTGCGCCGTGTTCTCCGGCGCCGCCGCCCTCGGGCTCGACTGGAAAACCGACAAACGCCCGCTCACCCTGACCGGCGGCCTGCCTTTCTTCGGCGGCCCCGGCAACAATTACTCACTGCACGGAATAGCTGAGATGGCCGCCACCCTGCGCAGGAACAAGGGCGATTACGGCCTCGTCCTTGCCAATGGCGGCTGGATGACGAAGGAGTCCGCCGGCGTCTACTCGACCACACCGCCAAAATCCTTCACCGCGGCAGAGCCCGCCGCGAAGCCCAAGGCTCAGGTTGAAGTCGCGATCGTCTCCGGTGACGCCGTCCTCGAGACCTTCACCGTTACCCACGGCAAGGACGGCCCCGACCGCGGCATCATCTTCGCGCGCTTTGCAGATGGCCGCCGCGTCATCGCAAATCACGCCGATGCCGCAACCCTCGCGACCTTGCGCGAAGACGCCAGCCCCGTGGGCCGCAAGGTGAAAGTCACGGCGAAGGACGAGACGGCAACATTCACGTTTGCCTGAAGCGAACCCGATGGCGCAGGATCTGCGACACTACGAAGTTGCAATCGTTCGCTGGTGCGGCGAGTTTGTTTGCGGCCGGATTACGCGGGAGTTCTTCGACTATTGGCACGGCCGGCCGGAAGAAGACCTGCTCGCCTTCATGACAGCATGGGAGCCAGGCGAGCGCGACCCCGGCGTTCCCCCAGCCCGCAGCGATGGCACGACGCCCGTCGAATGGTACGAATTCGATGATGTCGAGCATATCAGTAATGCCGTTGCCAACAACAATTTTGTGCGCGTCACTGAAGTTGTACCGGACGAGAACTCGGGCGGATTTCAGGCAAAGCCCGGGGGCTACGAAGAACTGTTCGAGATTTCAGAGATCGCCGGAAAGATGCCGGAGGGATTTCTGACTTGCGTGCGCAAAATTGAAATTGATCAGGAGACAGATGAACCGGAAAGCCCTGTCATTGTCGGAAAATCTCTGGCCAAAGGCGTTGACACATTTGCCATCTGCTCAATCAACGGCCCCTTAGACATCCGCAAGTTGAGCAT
>CAZXQD010000047.1:0-27741 GCA_964643405.1 uncultured Hyphomonas sp.
CAGGGGGTCCCCACCGGATCCCATCCCGAACTCCGTCGTTAAGCCCCCTTGCGCCGATGGTACTACGTCTTAAGGCGTGGGAGAGTAGGTCGCTGCCGGGTCTGCAAAGCCCAGTCACCCGAATACATTCTTGCAGATCATCTTTCCCTTGCAACGAACAGCCGCTTTCGGGCGGCTGCCGTCCTGATCCGCCGGGGTCACGGCGGCTCCGTCCGGCCCACGCCTTCAGGCAGGCCGGACTTTGTGTTTTGAAGGGGAAACTCTTCTCGATGCAGACAAGTTTGACGCGGGATGGAGCAGTCCGGTAGCTCGTCAGGCTCATAACCTGAAGGTCACAGGTTCAAATCCTGTTCCCGCACCCAAAAAAAGCCCCTGAAATCGTAATGATTTCAGGGGTTTATTGTTTTTCTGCGCCTTTCCGTGTTTGCCGGGGGTGCAAAAAAACAAGGCGTTAGAAGGCAGGTTCAAATCCCCCGCACCCAAACTTTTTTGCTGATTTCTTACGGCGCCTCGTCGTATCTGAGGTTTTCTGTAGCCCAGCGTATGCTTTGCACGCCTGAGTTTTTTGCCAGGGAGCTCGAAAACCAAGAGTGACAATCTTTGGCCCATAATCGCCGGTCCAGGTCGGGTTTGCGATCGGCACGTTTTCAGCAACTGAAAAATACACGGCCGCGAACCGGCATCGCAATTCAACGGATCATGCCTACTGGCTTCAGGGATGATTAAGATACGATGAAATGGCCGGTTCGCTCGGTGACAGCCAATAGCCGAAAATCTAGAAACGCGAGTGTCTTGATGACTGCAAGGGAAAATAGGGCTTGCGTTACGATGACCGAAATTGCGAAACCGCCAGATCGGCGAGTATTCGTTGGCGGCCTCGCCGCACACAACGCCGAGATGGCCGGATCGGGCAAGCCTCCCCTGATCGTTGTGCCGCATGAAAGCGCCGTCGTCTCTGGACCGATTGGAAAGCGAAGCGATACAGATCCTGCGGGAGGGCGTGGCAGAATCTGAACGGCCCGTGCTGCTTTTTTCGGGCGGTAAAGACTCGACGGTACTCGCGCATCTCGCATTACGGGCGTTTTACCCATCGCCTCCGCCGATACCGTTGCTGCACATCGACTCGACCTGGGAATTCCGGGACGTGCTCGACTTCCGTACCCGCTTTGCGGCAGACAACCGCTTTGAACTCGTGATCCATCACAACGAGGAGGGACGCGAGGCTGGCCTTAATCCCATCGAACATGGATCGCACTATACCAGCCTGATGCGAACCGAGACGCTCAAACAAGCGCTCGACGCAGGCAAGTATGACGTCATTTTTGGCGGGGCGCGCCGCGACGAAGAAGTCTCTCGTGCGAAAGAGAGGATCGTTTCCGTTCGCAATCGAGGCCATAGCTGGGATCCGAAGCAGCAGCGTCCTGAACTCTGGAACAACTACAATTGGCACCGCCAGCCCGGTCAGACACTGCGCGTCTTCCCGCTTTCAAACTGGACGGAGTTTGACCTTTGGGCGTGGATCCTGACCCGGAATATCGGCCTTTGCCCGCTTTATTTTGCGGCGGTGCGTCCCGTGGTGTTCCACAAGGGGCAGTGGATCGTGATCGACGACCCGAAGCGTGCGAAGATGCTGGGATTGGGCATGCCTGAACTGCGAAAGGTTCGGTTCCGTTCGCTTGGCTGCTGGCCTGTGACAGCTGCGACTGAGTCAGGGGCAGAGACACTGACGGAAGTCGTCAAGGAGACGCTTCAAAGCAGTCGATCGGAAAGAAATGGACGCATCGGCGACGAAGGCACCCTCGAACATCAGAAGCGGGACGGATATTTCTGATGCAAGGTCCTGTGTCTGCCTTTGCCGGACGCCGCGCGGTCCTTGCCACAATGCACGGCAAGGAGCGCGCCATAGGTCCCGTGTTTCGGGACATCCTCGGAATTGACATCGAAGTGCCCGGTGATCTCGATACAGATCAATTGGGAACATTCTCAGGTGATATCGAGCGACCCGGCACCATGGACGAGGTGCTTGTCGCGAAGGCCCGACTTGGATTGAAGGTGTCCGGACTGGATCTTGCCATTGCGAGCGAGGGCAGTTTCGGGCCGCATCCTCAAATGTCCTTCATACCGGTTGGCCTCGAAAAGCTCGTACTGATTGACGCGAAAAGCGGTCTCGTCGCGATGGAGCACAGCGTCGATCTGACCCCCTGTTACGCCAGCTGGGAAACCAGACGCATGATCGATATTGCAGATCAGATCCGAGCGAACGGATTTCCCGATCAGGCGATGATTGTGCGGCCAAACAACGGCCCCGGATCTATCGTTCGAAAGGGCGTGCAGACGTTCGAAAACCTGGAAGCAGCGATCATGCAAGCGGCCGATGTTTCGAGCGATGGCCAAGCCTTAGTTCAGACCGATATGCGCGCCCACTTCAATCCCAAAAGGATGATATCCATCGAGTTGCTCGCGAAGAAATTTGCTGACCGTCTCTGTCAGACCTGTCGCAGCTGCAGCGCCCCGGGCTGGGGCGTGAAGGGCACCGAAGCCGGTTTGCCCTGCAGCTGGTGTGGAGCTCCGACAGCATGGGTACTGCATGAGATTATGGGATGTTTCATGTGTGACAACGAAGTAAGCCAGCCACGCTCAGACGGCCTGACAGAAGCCGATCCGGCGCATTGCCCCTACTGCAATCCCTGACCTGTTTGTCAAATGCGAGGCAGTCGATCCGGTTGGCCCAGTCGCTTCGTCGAGGCTCTGAGCAATCCATATGGTGAGCGATCTGACTATTCATCACCTGCGTCGACGCTTCATGCAGTTCAATGGTGCTCGCCTAAAAAATCCAAGTTTGACCACCCCTAATCTAGCTTCGTCTCGGCACGACGCCGTGACCCATGCTGCAGCCGCCGTGAAGGAACACATCTATGCAAACATCTGACAGAGGCGCGGTACAGGCGCCCATCCGGCTCACGTTGCGGCGCCCCGATGACTGGCATGTTCATCTACGGGATGGCGCATTGCTTGCTTCGGTTGTGGGCTACACCGCGAGGCAGTTTGCGCGGGCAATCGTGATGCCAAATCTCAGCCCTCCGATCACAACCATTGCAGCCGCAGCCGCCTACCGCGACCGCATCCTTGCCGCGCTTGAGCCGGGCGTTGTCTTCGCGCCCTTGATGACCTGCTACCTCACCGACACAATCGAGCCCGGCGAGGTCGAACGCGGGTTTGTTGAAGGCGTCTTCACAGCCTGCAAGCTCTACCCCGCGCACGCCACCACCAATTCGGATCTAGGCGTCACGGACATAAGAAATGTCTATCCTGTACTCGAGGCCATGGAACGCATCGGCATGCCACTGCTGCTGCACGGCGAAGTCACAGATCGCCATGTCGACATCTTTGACCGGGAGGCGGTCTTCATTGACCGGATCCTGACCAAGCTGATCGCTGACTTTCCAGCGCTCAAGGTGGTACTCGAGCATATAACGACTGCCGAAGCGGCCGCGTTCGTCGAAGCCGCTGGTCCAAATCTCGCGGCCACTATCACGCCGCACCATCTGGCGATCAATCGCAATGCGATGTTCGACGGCGGGATCCGCCCTCATTTCTACTGTTTGCCGATTGCCAAACGCGAAGGCCATCGGCTCGCCTTGCGTGCGGCCGCAACATCAGGTTCCGCGAAATTCTTCCTCGGCACAGACTCAGCGCCGCACGCTGTCAGCGACAAGGAGTCCGCGTGCGGCTGCGCTGGCATATTCAATGCGCCCTTTGCTCTGGAGAGCTACGCGAGTGTGTTTGAAGAAGAAGGCGCGCTCCACCGCCTTGAAGCTTTCGCGTCAGAGAACGGCCCGCGATTTTACGGCCTGCCTCTGAACTCAGAGTTCGTCACAATCGAGCGCAAACCGCAGCTTGTTCACGTACAGATGATCGAAGCAGGAATTCCGATCGTTCCGTTTCATGGGGGCGAGGAACTCGCGTGGAGCTTTTGCGGCAGTACTCCCCTCACAGAAGAGGGCGCCTGAAGATTTCTACTCTTGAGACGGACTGAATGCCGTTCGTGACAAAGGGGCTCCGGTCAGGGTCTGAAGTTTGCCGTCTAAGGCATGCCAGTATCGACGAATAGTGCTGTGGTCGCCTGTTAGTCATCCGTTTGGAGCCAGAGTTCGGTCCGAATGGGCGAAGTACGGATATACCGCAGACGAACAGTGGCGGCTCGATTTTTTTTTGAAACGGCACTCGCCTTCCTCGCGGGGTATGGAAACCGGGCATTCCTGATCACCCAGTCGCTGAACCAGATCGAGAAAGCCTTCTGCGCTACTTCAAAGACAGGAGCTTCACAGAGCGCGTAATCGAGCACACATTTTCACCGGGGCTTGTGCCAGGTTAAACATCGGGCTGGGGCGTAGGAAGCTCAGGAAAACTGGATTCCCGCGAAATGGCGCTTCCCTTGCCCGGATGAGGGCGAACGGGATCTCCAGTCCGAACTCGCTCCGGATGTGGCATTTTGCGGACAGGACGCAGATCCCGAGATGGCACCAATGCACGATGACGGGATCGATCCGCTGCAGCTGTATCCCCGTCTGGGTATGAGGCGCGCCGCCGTGCTTGATGAAGCGGATGAACGATTGCTGCCGGAGTTCTGATGGTGAAATCTCGCCACCTGAATGTCCGGGTCACGGAAACACTGGCGAAACAGCTGGAGCGTGAGGCGCCGCTGCAGGGCGTCACGATGACGGCGATCATCGAAGCGGCTATTCAAAGGTACTTCGATGATGAAGCCGCCGAGCTGCCCGAAGCCCTGATCCTTCGGCATCTGGAAAGGAAAGATCGCAGTCAGGCAATCGCCGAACGCGACACGACGGAAATCATCGAAACACCGCAGCATGATATACTCTGTCGGCTGTCTTTGACGAAGCGGATTGCCGAAAGCAGCCGCGATGTGGCCCATGCGCTCGGGTTCCGCCGGATGGATCTTTTTTCCGCGTGAACTGGGAAAAACCTGAGTATGCGACTGGCCGACGAACGTTGGATACTCATTCTGGTTCACAGGCGCACTGCAGCGGAGGTTATCATGTTATGTTGCGGCTTCCATTTGCAGGTCAGCCTCTAGCTGGCCGGCAAGGGCAATCCTTACTGGAGCAGATACGCCATGAGCTACACAGTCGATCGTACGATCGCAGGCATTTCCATTGAAGAGGCAGATCGGCGGGTTCGAAAGGCACTTGGCGACGCAGGGTTCGGAGTCCTGACGGAAATCGATGTGCAGGCAACGATGAAAAAGAAGCTAGGTGCCGAGATGCAGGGTTATCGCATTCTTGGCGCTTGCAATCCGCAAATGGCCTTCAAAGCTATAGAGATCGAGCCACGTGTCGGAGCGATGCTGCCTTGCAATGTCATCCTCCGGCAAGTCGAAGGAGGCGTAGAGATCAGCGCTGTCGATCCGGTGGCGTCGATGCAGGCAATCGAGAATACTAAGCTGCTGGTGTTGGCAGCCCAGGTTCGCGGCATGCTTGTCGATGCCATCGCTGCTATCTGAACTTCTGGAGGTGGGGCATGGGCGAGGTCCCATCATGGCCTCGAGTGTCCCAAGCGAGCAGCGTCGACGCTGCATTCCGTCGTAGACTTGCCCTGACCCCGGTCCGTACCATCCGCCGCAATCTTGAAACCGGCTGAGATATGATCGAATGTTTGAACATGGTGTTTGTTTCGAAATCTCTGGCCTGAGGGTGTGCAGTGGCTCGCGGTCAGTCTTCAGGCGCCAGCGTGATCGGATTGAAGGTTGAGAACCTTGCGGCCCTGTTTGATCCGCTCGATCCCTTCCCACTTCCGACACGTGATCTGTCCCGAACGGCGGAAGAGTTCATTGTCGAATGGGCTCGCGAACTTCCGCCCTCAACTCCCATTGAAATAGTCCTGCATGTGCCAACACCTGCCGCGCACGAGGCAATTGACCTGCAAGCGGCATTCTCCAACCATTTTGGTCAACGGGCGAAAAGCGTGAGTGGTGATCTCAGCGAGTTGTTCCGCGTTGGCAGGACTTCATTAGGAATCGGACTGGCCACGCTCGTCGCTTGTGTTCTTGGAGCACAGGGCGCCGGGATGGCCCTCGGCAACACCCCGGTTGCGCGCATTCTCTCTGAGGGACTGATCATTCTCGGATGGGTGGCCAATTGGAGGCCTGTCGAGATATTTCTCTATGACTGGTGGCCTCTGGCTCGTCGCCGCCGACTCTATAAGCGTTTGTCGGAAGCGCGGGTCGAATTGCAGGATGCTTCGGCCTGAGGCTGGTGGGGAATATCTCACGGTACGGAGAGATGGATCGCGGGAATTGCGCTTGGGTTACCAGTAAATGGTCCCGTACTCTCCGAAGCCGGGATAAGGTGGAATGTACGTATATAGTGCCTCTGAACCGTGTGGTTTAAATCGAGGCTCAGTCTGCGTCGCGGACCATATGTTTATTGCGAGTCCTCAGCTATCGCCCGTCTGGTGAAGTCGGTAGGTTGGTGCAGGTTGCGGGCCTATGAATGGAATGTCCGCGAGCTGGTTCGAGGTCATTTGGTCGAGGAGACGCCCCGTTTGAAAGGGAGTTTCGCTGGATCCGACATCCGGACGTGTTTCGACGTACACGGACTGAGGCGTGTCTACGGGTCGGGCCCGGCAGCAGTTGAAGCGCTGCGCGGCGTCGACCTCGAAATCCCTGAACGCGAGTTAGTCGTGATCCTTGGTGCGTCGGGTAGTGGCAAATCGACATTCCTCAACATTGTGGGCGGCTTGGACCAGGCAACCGACGGCCAAGTACTATTCCGCGGCACGGACCTGACAACGGCTTCTGCCGCAGAGCTGACGTTGTACAGGCGGCGCCATGTCGGCTTCGTGTTCCAGTTCTATAACCTGATGCCCAGTCTGACGGCCTGGGAGAATGTTGCGCTGATCACCGAGATTGCAGAGTCGCCAATGGCACCGGCCGATGCCCTTTCTCTGGTTGGCCTCAGTGCCCGGATGAATCACTTTCCTGCACAATTGTCTGGTGGCGAGCAGCAGCGGGTTGCGATCGCCCGTGCTGTTGCCAAGCAGCCATCCGTGATGTTGTGCGACGAGCCGACGGGCGCCCTCGATTCCGCGACAGGTATTCAGGTTCTCGAAGCGCTCGTGGAGGTCAATCGCAGTATCGGCGCTACGACACTGATCATCACCCACAATGCGGGTGTCGCGGCAATTGCAGACCGGGTTGTTGTGTTTGCTGATGGCCGGGTGCGCGAGATGCAAGTGAATACCGCGCCGAAACTGCCCAGGGATGTGACATGGTAGGCGGCTCGCACCCTGCTAGGTCTAGCCGCATGCTCGACCGCAAGCTGCTTCGGGATTTTCGCGGCATGTGGATCCAGGCGCTGGCCATCGCGATGGTCATTGCCGGCGGGGTATCCGTCCAGCTCTTGTCCTCGGGTCTGGTAACCTCGCTCACAGACACGCGCAGCGCTTACTATGAGCGCAATCTCATGGCGGATGTCTGGGTACCTGTCGTGCGCGCGCCAATTGGGACAATCGCAAGCTTGAGCGAGATAGAAGGGGTGCGGGCGCTTGAAGGTCGATTGCGGTTTGGTGCGCGGATCGAGATGCTGGCGAGCCAACAGCCGGTCATTGGCGAGGTGATCTCACTTCCAGGAACACATTCTTTGTCCGTCAACCGGCTGCACCTGGTGTCCGGTCGCTTTCCGGAGGCTGGCAGGCGGGACGAAGCGGTCATGCTCAAACGGTTTGCAGAGGCGCACCGTATTGCACCCGGACACAAGGTTGATCTGATCATCCGGGGGCGGCAGGTGAGCGTCTTGATCACGGGACTGGTGATGTCGCCGGAGCACATCTACACGATTGCGCCGGGTGAACTCGTTCCGGATGCAGGTGGTTACGGGGTCTTGTGGATGAATGAGCAGCCTCTGTCCGAGTTGGCCGGATGGGAAGGCGCATTCAATGAAATCGTCATCCGGTTGTCGCCGGATGCCAACGAGGCCGCAATTCTTGAGCGTTTTGACCGGGAACTCTCCGAGTTTGGTGCAATGGGGGCCTATGGCCGACAGGACCAGGTATCAGATGCGTTTGTAACGAGTGAAATAGACCAGCTAGTCACGCTCGGCCGGGTCGTCCCGCCTGTTTTTTTGTTGGTTGGATCAGTTCTTGTATACGTCGTTCTCTCTCGCATCGTCTCCGTTCAACGTCCGGCGATCGGCTTGTTGAAAGCCTTCGGATATACGAACCTCGAAGTTGGGGTGCATTTCATCAAGCTGGTGGGCCTTATCGGCTTCATGGGTGTTTTCGCAGGGATTGGTCTCGGTGTCTGGCTCGGCAGGCAGATGGCTGAACTCTACATTCGATACTATGACTTCCCCTTCCTGCTCTTTCGGGCGGCGGTGTCGGACTATATCGTTGTTTGCGGGGTCTCTGCCGCTTCAGTGCTCGCAGCAGGTTTGCTGGCTGTCCGCAGATCCATTGCTCTCAATCCCGCTGAAGCCATGACATCGCCGCCGCCACCGGACTATTCGAAGGCGGTGGGATCAGCGGTCACCCGGATTGCCTGGATCGATCAGCAGACAAGAATGATCCTGAGACAGATCATCCGCTGGCCGGGGAGGGCACTCGTGACGGTCGGCGGAGTCTCAGCATCAATCGCACTTCTGGTTTCTGTCTTTGTGATGATGGACGGGATGGAGAAAATGATCTCCACATACTTCACCGACGCCAACCGGTACGACGCCATGGTCAGTTTTACGGAAGCACGCGGTCCGCAGTCGCTCAAAGATCTGCAGCGGCTTGCAGGCGTACAAAAGGCTGAACCTTTTCGGATCGTCGCTGCCCGCCTCAGGTCTGGACGAAGCATCGAACGCGTCGCTCTCATTGGCGCAGTCCGTGATGGAAAGCTATCGAGGCTTATTGATGCTGCGGGCAATAGCGTTGCAGCCCCGCCCTCCGGACTGATCCTGTCCGAAGATCTTGCAGCAAAGCTGGGCGTGAGGCCTGGAGACAGGCTCGACATTGAAGTTACCGAAGGACGCCGTCCGCACGTGCGTGTGACGGTCATGGGGCTTGCCCGGACTTATCTGGGCTCTGCAGCGCTGATGGACATAGGAGAGCTCAATCGGACTCTCGGGGAAGCAGGAGTCTTGTCGGGCGCTTATCTCGATACAGACCCCGTCCTTGAGACGGACCTGCGAGACACATTGATGCAAGCACCTGGCATTGCGACGGTTTCTTTTCTCGGCCCTGCCGAAGACCGGCTCAGGTTGATGATGGATGACAACATCGGAGTATCGCTCACGGTCTTCGCATTGTTCGCAGCTGCAATTGCCTTGGGTGTGGTGTACAATTCGGTCCGCATCAGTTTTACAGAGCGACACCGCGAACTCGCATCGCTTCGTGTGCTTGGCTTCTCGAAGGCGGCGGTTTCCTATATCCTTCTCGGGGAAGTAGCCTTGCTTGCGCTCGTTGCTGTTCCCATAGGTCTTGCCTCTGGCTGTCTTCTTTCGATCTATTTTGCAGGCGCGATGGGCTCCGAACTCTTCAGGCTACCACTTGTGTTCACGCCCGGAACCTTCGCGACCGCCAGCCTGATCGTACTGGCAGTCGTAGCCTTGTCGGGGCTGATCGTCCGCCAGCGGATTGATCGGCTTGATCTGGTGGAGGCATTGAAGGGCGCATGATCAGCGAGACCGATTCTGAAGCAAAAGCTCCTCTCAAGCCGGGTTTCCGTTTGACCTTCTGGTCAGGCGTCGGCGGCGCTGCCCTGTTGTTGATTGCTTATGCATTCTGGCCGCGGGCCATTCCCGTAGATGCCGGCCAGGTCACGCGCGGCGAGCTTGTCGTGGAAGTTCAGGCCGAAGGCAAAACCCGGGTGCGCGAACTCTTCGTCGTGACCGCGCCCTTGACCGGACATCTCCAAAGGATCGGAAACCGGACCGGCGATTTGGTTCAAAAGGGAGATGTCGTTGCCGTGCTTGATCCAGCTGAAGCGGCCCTTCTTGATCCGCGCAGTCAGGCTGAGGCCGAGGCTGCCATAATGTCGGCGTCGGCACTTCTGAGGCTGACAAAAGCTCAACTGGCAGAGGCCGAGGCGGTCAACGCTGAAGCGGCGAGGGAGGTGTCACGCATCGGTGTGCTATTTGACAGGGGGATCACACCTCGCAGTGCGGTCGATCTAGCCCAGATGAATCTCGAAACGGCCCAAGCGCGTGTGGCAGCAGCACGGGCGGCCGTCGCGCGCGCGCAAGCAGATCAGGAAGGGGCGAAGCTGCGCCTTGATCCGCCCGGGCCAAAGGGATTGCGCCGGCTGCGCGCACCCGCCGGAGGAAAGATCCTGCGGGTTCATACCCAAAGCGAAACGGCCATATCAGCTGGATCACCGATCCTCGACATCGGCGATCCAGCTGATCTGGAGGTCGTTGCCGAGTTCCTGTCCGCCGATGCTGCGAGGTTCACCCCCGGTGCGCAGGCCAGGTTGACCGGTTGGGGTGGTCCGGCATTATCTGGTCGTGTCCGCGCAATCGAACCGTCCGCCTTCCTCAAGAACTCGGCCCTTGGTGTCGAAGAGCAACGCGTCAATGTGATCATAGATTTCGTTGAGGCGCCGCCGATCGATACGCTTGCGGATGGATTCCGAGTGGAGGCGGCCGTCACAGTCTGGGCCGCGGGGGATGTCCTACAGGTGCCCGTGGCTGCTCTGTTCCGGGACCAGGGCAGTTGGTCGGTCTTTCGCGTTTCGGATGGGCGGGCCCTTCTGACACGGATTGAAATCGGCGAGCAAAATCAGGACCAGGCAGCCATCATCTCGGGATTGTCCGAAGGCGACACCGTAATCCTCTATCCTGACCGGGCGCTTGAAAGTGGTCAACGCGTACGAAGCCGAGCAGACTAAGGATCTGCCTAGTTTGATGATCAGCTATGTCAGAAGCCAAACCGTTGTGCCCGCAATGACGGCCGCTATCGAAGACACGGTGTAGAACGCCCCGTAGGCAGGCGTTCCGGCAACAAAGGCAAGAACTGACTTGCTCGCCATGTTGGCCAGGATCGCAACGAGGATCGCGAGGGCGGCCACGGAATCGGAGGTGTCGGTCATTCGCGTCACATTGAGAATGATGGCATCAGTATCCGCGAGGCCGCTGACCGCTGCCAGTGGCAGCACAGCGAGTTCTCCGGCCCAGCGTGTTGCCAGATCGACGCTGATATTGAGCCCCCCGATGATAAGGGCAAAACGAACAACAGATCCAAGATCAAGCGGACTTCTCATGTCGGGCAGGAGCGTATGATCAGGCGTGCGCTCTCTTGAGTGCAGCAGGTAAAGTGCAATCACGCCGGCTACACCTGCAGGCGCAGCCAGAGCCGGTAGAATTGTCGCCAGTACTTGAGGCGCAAGGACGCTCAGGAGCAAGGCTGTCCGGACAAGCATCACGAGCGTTGAGACTGACGCAGCTGCGGCGGCATCCGCTGCCGGTAGTTCGCCCCGGCGCACGCGCCTCGCGAGCTCTGTGACCGTCAGCGTCGAGGAGACCACTGATCCGGCTGCGGCCCCCACGGTAAGTCCTGCCCGCTCGCCGAGCAGCCGCACGGCAATGTATCCGGCAAAGGAGAGGGTCGCGATCAGGATCGTCAGGAACCACAATTCGCGCAGCTGGATCAGGCCCCAGGGATCAACTGGTTCTGACGGCAGGACCGGCAGCGCAATGAACGTCATGGCGAGTATAAGGAAGGCGGATCTTACTTCTGGCCAGGTGAGCCCCCGGAGCCAGGCATGCAATCCTTCCTTGAAGGCGAGGATGCAAGCTGCGGCGACCGCCGCCATGGCCGCTTCCTGAATATGCCCGATGCCGGCAAGCGCGCCGATGGAGAACGTCAGGATCCCGGCGACGGTGCTCGTAGCCGAGTACCTGTCGTCCGCCTCCATCTCGCGCCATTGGAATATGCCGAACACGAACGAGAACGCGATTGCGACAGCTGCAAACGCGGTAGCTCCGAGCGCGCCGCCCAGGATCGCGGCAATCCCGCCGAGAAGGCCAGCCAGCGTAAAAGTGCGCAGGCCCGCAGCCCGCGAGCCGGGCTCTTCGCCGCGCTGCTTCCAGCCCCGTTCGACGCCGATCAGCACTCCGATCGCGAGGGACGCCGTCAGTTTCTGCAGAAGGTCCGGATCCATCAGGCAATCTGCTTCTTTTTGAAGGCAGGCCGTAACGATCCGCTCGGCTGAACTGCAGTTGTGTCTCGCCCGGCGGCGGCGGTTAACTCGCGTCGCTCAATGAGAGAGAAAGACAGGGAGCGGCGATTTCGAGACAAGGAAATGGCTCGGCCCTCCAAGAATACGTTGAGCGAGTTTGGGATGCCGGTATCCACCCATGACAATCATATCAGCATTGAAGCCCTCAGCGAGGTCCACAATACGGTGTCCGACTGGCTTTCCAAGACTGTCAGCATTCTGGACAGTCACGTTTAATTTATGTCTTGAGAGGTGGGTCGCGATATCCAACCCTGGGGACGCGCCATGAGAGTCCGTGCTGCTTTCTGCATCGACAGTGACAATGCATACATCAGCGTTTTCTGCCAGCATCGGGAGCGCGTCGTGAATGGCGCGGGATGCTTCACGGCTTGCGTCCCAGGCAAGCAGGATGCGCTTACCGAGCGGGCGATAATTCCAGTTATTCGGAAGCGCGAGGATGGGGCGCCCGGCATTGAACAAAGCGCCTTCGATGATTTCTCCATGATGCGCTTTGTCAGGGGTCGCTGGCATTGTAGCGATCAAAAGATCAGCATACCGAGCAAATACAGCGGCCGAAAGCGCGAGGGCACTATCAAAAGTCTGCGTCTCGCGCATTTCCACTTTTATGCCCTTGTTCTGAATATAGTCGTTCAACCGGGCGCGGAACGAAAAAATGCTTTCCTGAGCGGCCTGTGACAATGCTTGATACTCAGCATATCCGCCCGCGAAGCCGCCCGTGAATACCGGCATCGGCTGTAGCCCGATCGCGCAACAACTTAGATGGGCATCCCAACCTTCAACGATTGCGCTGGCTTGCGCGACGAGCCCGTATCCGGGGTCGAGAGATGAAATACAGATCGCGACATCTCGAAAGCTCATCTTGTTTCTCCTCGGACTGAAGGGGCCTCGCACTGAGAGCAAGTTTTGTCAGTTAATGTCAGGCGAGTAGGCCTGGCGATACGTGAGACTACGTATCCCTCGATCGGGTAAGATGTTCTTATAAGCTGCGAGAGTTCTTCCGTACCAAAGCTGTCTGTCACAAAGTGGCCTCTCAATTGAAGTTTGGCCTGCTGAGGTTTGAAGCATCACGCCGGATTCATTGAGAAGAGCAGTGTGCATTCCAGAAAGTATGAACCCGAATGGCGCCGCCAGATTCTGCCTCTCGTCTGACTGGCCTTACAAACGAGGAAGCGCGGTCGAAGCTGGAAGCGTTCGGGCCGAACGAAGTCAACGCTGATCGCGGCAGAACTGTTTCCAGGATTATCCTTGAGACAGTCCGGGAGCCGATGTTCCTGCTACTGATGGCGGCGGCGTCAATTTATACCTTGATGGGCGACGTTGGCGAAGGTCTTTTTCTGCTAGGCGGTGCCGGCGCAGCGATTGCGATGGTCATCCTCCAGGAAGCCCGCAGCGAACGCGCGATGAAAGCCCTGCGGCAACTCGCGCAGCCCCAGGCCCGAGTATTGCGGGAAGGTGCAGAGTTTCGTGTCCCTGCTGAGCAAATCGTACCCGGCGATATTGTGCTCGCCGGAGAGGGCGAACGCCTTCCGGCTGACGGCTTGCTGATTGGCGGGGACGTCCTCAGTATCGACGAGTCTGTTCTCACCGGGGAAGCAGCCCCTGTTGAGAAATCGCCCATGCAGGCCGAAATGCTTTCTTACGAGGGCAAGGATCTGGGCTCATGCGCCGAGCACCAGGTGTTTGCCGGGACGTTGATTGTCCGGGGTCAGGCGGTTGTGCAGATCACACTGACCGGTGCGCAGTCTGCCCTCGGTCGTATCGGCAGCTCGCTTGCCGGAATCAAACAGGAGCCGACTCCACTCCAGCAGTCAACGGGCAGGCTGGTTGGTTATCTGGGCCTTGTCGCACTCGTCTTCTGCGGCCTGATAGCGGCTGCGTACGGCGTGTTGCGCGGCGACTGGCCAGCAGGGGCGCTTGCCGGCATCACCGTCGCCATCGCGCTCATACCGGAAGAGTTCCCGATGGTGCTTGCGATCTTCCTCGCGCTCGGCGCTTGGAGGCTGGCGGGGCACCATGTCCTCGTCCGGCGGAGCGCGGTAATCGAGACACTCGGCGGAGCAACTGTATTGTGTGCAGATAAGACAGGCACACTGACCGAGAACCGGATGCAGGTCGCGCGCCTCTGGGCGCCTGGTGGAGAACATGTCATCGCGCCGGATGCAAGGTTGTCGGCAGCCGCACTGGACCTGCTCAGGGCGGCGGCGCTGGCCTCCGCCATCCGGCCCGTAGACCCCATGGACCGGGCCGTGCGCGCACTGAGTGCAGATGCAGAGCCGGATGCGGCCCGCCCGTCGAGTGAACCAGAGCGGGCATGGCCACTGACTCCCGGACTGCTGGCGGTCATCCAGCTGTGGAAGACCGCTGAAGGCGCTAAGGTGGCGGCCGCCAAAGGCGCGCCTGAAGCGATCTTCCGACTTTGCCATCTCCCACCCGAGAGAACGGCGGAGCTGACAGGGGTTGTCGAAACCTATGCCCGCCTCGGTCTGCGGGTCCTCGGTGTTGCGATCGCCCACCCAGCGGAGACTGTTTTTGACGATCCCTTGATGGGCGATTTCCGCTTCGCCGGACTGATCGGCTTCATTGATCCGTTGCGCCCGGAGGTACCCGAAGCTCTCAATGAAGCCCGCAGCGCCGGCATAAAAGTCGTCATGATCACGGGTGACCATCCCGCGACCGCGATGTCCATTGCTGCCGCTGCCGGTATTGATACGGCGGCGGGTTTCCTGGTCGGCTCCGAGATCGAGCACCTGCCGTTCGAAGTGCTTTGCGAGAAGCTGAAATCGGTGCGTGTGTTTGCGCGGATCGCCCCCGAACAGAAGCTGAAGATTGTCCAGGCGCTCAGGCAGGACGGCGAAATCGTCGCCATGACCGGCGATGGTGTCAATGACGCTCCAGCCCTTGAGGCCGCCCATATCGGAGTTGCGATGGGAAAGCGCGGGACGGATGTTGCTCGGGAGGCTGCCGATCTTGTCCTGCTTGATGACAGCTTTGCCTCCATCGTCGGCGCGGTCCGCCTCGGGCGGCGGATCTTTGCAAACCTGCGGCGCGCGCTCACTTACATCACCGCCATCCATATCCCGATAGCCGGCCTTGCACTTTTGCCGCTGCTATTCGGACTGCCCCCTCTCCTTTTTCCTATGCACATTGTTCTGCTTGAACTTGTGATCGATCCGACCTGCGCACTCGTATTTGAGGCTGAGCCGAGCGGCCGCATGTCAATGCAACGCCCGCCGCGAAAAGCCCGCGAGCTTCTGTTCGGGCGGCGCGAGCTGATCCTGGCGCTATTGCAGGGCGCCGGGATACTCGCTGCAGTCTTCGGCCTTTATTTCTGGCTCCTCACGAGTTCAGGAACAGACGAGCAGGTCGCCCGCGGCGCTGCGTTCACAGCGCTTGTCGTGGCAAACCTTGTTCTTGCACTGACAGACTCTGCCGCCTCCGGACGAATCTTCGCGCCGCACCGGCGTGTATTCTGGGCGATCGTTGCCAGCGTCGCGCTAGTACTCTCCATCGTATTCGGGGTTGGCTCCGTGCGGGGGATATTTGCAGTCGAACAGCCGGGCTCTCTGCTACTGTTGCTTGCTTGTGTTCTGGGACTTGTTGGTGGCGGGTGGACAGCGCTGCGGTTTATTGCGCTCCTCTCGAAGCAGCGGCGGCGGGAAAGGGTCATTCAGTGACAGCGCGGGAAAAATGGGAACACGGTTACGGAGTGATCCATCATTCTGGCCAGACCCGGGAAAGGATCTCGGTACTTGCGAAGAAGCTGGTCACGTCAGGCGCGGCGGTGTCAGAGGACGTTGTCTACGAGACATTGTCTGCGGCCGATCGTCTTGCCAGCGCAGCCATGTGGGTCGTCGTTCACATGACCTATGCACGACGTGTCGACGTCTCCGGCGGCGAGCTTGCGGCCGAAGATTTCAAGTCTTCGCCTGAGGGACATACCGGCGGATCTCTCAACGTCGTGCCGGCCTATGTTGGCTACCTCGCCGCCAATCTTCTGACAGCCCGAACGAGGGGATGGATCCTCGGCCAAGGGCACTGCGTTGCCGCAATCGAAGCCGTAAACTGCCTCGTCGGCAACCTCACTCAGCTGCAAAGCGACCGCTACGGTTTCAGCGAAGAGGGGTTGAGCCGTCTGTGTGCAGATTTCTATGGTTATGAGGTCGATCCGGATGGAACCGCGTCCGCGCCGCTCGGGAGCCACGTCAATGCTCACACGGCAGGCGGCGTGTCCGAAGGCGGCTATCTCGGCTTTGCTGAAACACAATATGTTCACATGCCGCTCCCGGGAGAGAGCCTTGTCGCCATCCTCAGCGACGGGGCTTTTGAAGAACAGCGGGGTAGTGACTGGGCTGAACGCTGGTGGCGTCATGAAGATTGCGGGTTTGTGGCGCCGGTGATGATCCTCAACGGCCGGCGGATCGAGCAGCGCAGCGAGATACGCCAGGATGGCGGATCAGCCTGGCTGGCTCGCTATCTTGAGATCAATGGATTTGACCCTCTGGAGATTGACGGGCGCGACCCGGCTGCGTTCACCTGGGCCGTACTGGAGGCCGAGCAACGTCTTGCCGGTGCCGCGGAACTGATCGGGCAGGGACGGGCGTCCTATCCCGTACGCCTACCGTTCGCCATTGCGGAGACCGAGAAAGGTTATGGCTTCCCGGGAGCGGATACGAACCGGGCGCACAACCTTCCGCTGGAGAAAAACCCGCGCACGGACGCAGCCGCCAGACGAAGCTTCAATGCCGGTGCCCGGGCGCTATTTGTTCCCTTCGGCGAGCTCTCGGCCGTCCGCGATACGTTCAGGCAGCACAAGGCGCAATGCCGCGAAGAAGAGGGCGTCAATCCGTTTTCCCGGCGCAATCCCTTGGCTCCGGTCTTGCCAGTTTCGAAGCTGTCCGGACCGGGCTCAGCACTCGCCGCCATGGACGACTGGTTTGTCTCTTTCGTGGACGCCAACCCCAACCACAGGATCCGTGTCGGCAATCCGGATGAACTGAAAAGCAATCAGATGGGCAAGACGCTCGCCAGGTTGCGGCACAGAGTGAACATGCCGGAACAAGATAGCGACGAGTCTGTACACGGATCGGTGATCACCGCGCTGAATGAGGAAGCGGTCATAGGCGCAGCCCTCGGCAACAAGGCCGGCCTTAATATCGCGGTGTCCTATGAAGCCTTTGCGGTCAAGATGCTTGGCGCGCTTCGTCAGGAGATCATTTTTTCTCGCCAGCTCATGGAGGCGGGCCGTCCGCCGCAATGGATCGGCGTTCCCCTCGTCGTGACGTCCCACACCTGGGAAAACGGCAAGAACCAGCAATCCCATCAGGATCCCACCATCGGTGAGGCCCTCCTCGGCGAAATGTCCGATGTCTCACGCGTGATCTTTGCCGTCGATGCGGCAACCGGCGTTGAAGCGCTCCGCCAGATATATGCGTCGCGCGGAGTTGTCGGCTGCATCGTTGCGCCCAAGCGTCAGGTCGCGGATGTGTTGTCACACACTGAAGCGAGACAGGCTTTCGAGACCGGCGCAGCAACAATCGAAAGCGATCCGGGGGCATCGATCCAGCTGGTTGCGATCGGAGCTTACCAGCTTGCCGAGGCACGGCGGGCGGCGGTGAGGCTGCGCTCGCAGGGCATCGGCGTCAATGTCACGGTCATACTGGAGCCGGGACGCCTGCGTTCGCCGCGAGACCGGTTTGAAGAAACTTTCGTTGTCTCTGATGACGTTATCGGGAGCTTTTTTCCGCCAGGACTGCCTCGCATTCTGGTGTCACACACCCGTCCTGAACTGATGACCGGGCTCCTGAGGCGACTCGACGAAGGGCCCTCGCTGTTTTGCGCGCATGGTTATCTCAGCCGGGGCGGCACGCTGGATACGCCGGGCATGCTGTTCGCCAATCGCTGTACCTGGGCGCACCTGATCTTGTCCGCTGCGACCTTGCTTGACGTCAGGGTTACGACCCTGCTTTCGGAGACAGAGCTTGCAGCCGCCAGTGGACAAGGCGATCCGAAGGTGTTGCGTTGAACAGCGCGGCCGCCTGCAGTCTGCAATCCTCAATCGCAACGTCCGGGTCCTTGCCGGTAGTGGAGAGTAAGCGATGACATTCCTGTCGTTTCTTGGAGGGGCCGGTACTGTGACGGGGTCGCGGTTCCTGTTGGAAACCGCACAGTCGAAGCTTCTGGTCGATTGCGGCCTGTTCCAGGGCTACAAGCAGTTGCGGCTCAAGAACTGGCAGCCGCTGGGTCCTGACCCGGCAGACCTCGATGCAGTGATCCTGACACACGCCCATCTCGACCATAGCGGATACCTTCCCGCCTTGGTCAGACAACGCTTCTCAAAACCGGTCCTGTGCACAGAGCTCACGCGGGAGCTGTGTGATATCCTGCTGCCGGATGCCGCGAGGATCCAGGAAGCGGATGCGGAGCACGCGAACCGTGAAGGCTTTTCGCGCCATCATCCAGCAGAACCTCTCTACACAGAACGCGACGCCCGCCACATTCTGCAACACTTCAGAACGTCCCGTTTCGGTGAAGAGCAGTTTCTGCCGGGCGGTCAGAAGCTCAAGTTCCTCAGGGCAGGTCACATCCTTGGCGCGGCAATTGTTCAGCTGGATATTGACGGTCGACGTATAACTTTCTCCGGGGATATTGGACGGTACAATTGCCCGTTGATGCATCCGCCGGAGCGTGTTCCTTCAACAGACTATCTTGTGGTCGAGTCGACTTACGGGAACTCTGACCACTCTGATGCTGATCCTGAAGATTTGCTGGAAGATGTGATCTGCCGAACGATTGCGCGTGGCGGTACGGTGGTGGTTCCAAGCTTCGCGGTGGGGCGTGCACAAACACTGCTCTACCACCTCAGCAGGCTTCGCAAGTCTGGCCGGATTCCGCCTGTGCCGATTTACCTTGATAGTCCAATGGCCATCGATGCGTCTGACTTGTTCTGCCGACAGGATGGTGGGTCTCGCCTTTCAAAGGATGAGGCGTACGCCGCTTGCTCTGTCGCCGAGTACATTCGCGATCCGGAACTTTCCCGCATAACCATCGCAGACCCTACACCCAAGATCGTGCTGTCGGCGAGTGGCATGGCGACGGGAGGGCGTGTTCTGAACTACCTGAAGCGATACGCGCCCGATCCGAACTCGACCATCCTGTTTGCCGGTTACCAGGCAGGCGGCACACGCGGCGCGCATATGCTGGCCGGATCAGAGCAAATCAAGATCCATGGCGGCTGGTACAAGGTGCGCGCGGAGGTCTTGAACCTTCACATGCTGTCGGCGCATGCGGATGCGAGCGAGATCATGCGCTGGCTCTCAGGCTTCGAGGCGCCGCCCCGGAAGACCTTCGTTGTACACGGTGAGCCTGATGCCTCGGATGCGCTCCGCCACCGGATCCAGGAAGAGCTCGGCTGGGACTGCGAGGTCCCTGAGCAGGGACAGCGGGTTGAGCTTGTATGAAACCTCTCGGCTTGAATGCGCTTAAGGCACGCCGCTTGGGGCTTCTGACGCACGATGAGGCGGTGGCATTCATCCGTTCAGACAGTGATGTGAGTAAATCTGAAGGACTGAGTTCCCATGGCCGTTTAAAGCTTCAGTGCAATGGCGCGACTGTCTACGCGAGCCTTTACCAAGTCACGTCTGACCTGATCGGTCACGATGAAATCGGCCTGTCGGAATACGCCTGGAAGAAGCTCCAGTTAGATGGACCGCAGCCTGTCGTCGTGTCTTCAGCCCCGCCTCTGCAGTCCATGACACATGTCCGTGCCAAGATGTTTGGCGAAGAACTGGGGCAAGACTCCGCCGAAGAAATAGTCCGCGACATCGTCGCCGGGCGCTTCTCCGATATCCAGCTCTCGTCCTTTGTTGCTGCTTGCGCCTCGCCTGTCCTCACGGCCGCAGAAACGATTGCAATGACACGGGCAATGGTCGAGACAGGTGCCCGCCTGACTTGGCCGGATCAGAAGATCTTTGACAAGCATTGCATCGGCGGACTGCCTGGCAACCGGACAACGCCGATTGTCGTCGCGATCGTGACGTCGTTTGGTCTCATGATGCCAAAGACATCATCGAGGGCGATAACGTCGCCAGCAGGGACTGCTGATACGATGGAGACGCTGACGACTGTTGTACTGGACAGCGCGGCCATGCGCCGTGTGGTCGAGAAGACCGGCGGCTGTTTCGTCTGGGGAGACAGCGTGGGATTCAGCCCCGCAGATACGGCGGTCATCCGAATTGAGCGTGCGCTGAACCTTGATGTGGACGGCCTGCTGGTGGCCTCAGTCCTGTCGAAGAAGATTGCGGCCGGCGCCACGCATGTTGTGATCGACGTTCCCGTCGGTCCAACCGCAAAGATGCGCAACCAGGCTTCCGCGGCCCGGCTGTGCGCGCTGTTCCAGCAAGTGGCGGGCGCGTTCGGTATTGCGGTCCGGCCAGTCATCACTGACGGCCGCCAGCCCGTAGGCCGTGGAATTGGCCCCGCGCTGGAAGCTGAAGATATTCTCGCCGTACTTGATACCCAACCCGCTGAACTTTCCGATCTTTCAGAACGGGCTTGCTTGCTTGCTGGCGCGGTGCTCGAGATGGCGGGCGTCTGCGGTGACGGAGCAGGTGCAGGCCTCGCCAGCGCTGCGCTCAGGGACGGTCGTGCCCGCAGGAAGTTCGACGAAATCTGCGCCGCGCAGGGCGGTTCAAAGATACCATCGAAGGCAGGTTTCAGCCGGCCGATCCGATCGACAAGATCGGGCAGGGTGACTTCCATCGACAACCGGATGATCTCGAGGATCGCCAAACTCGCCGGCGCCCCGGAAGATGCATCAGCCGGTGTGCGCCTTGAGGTCCGGATAGGCGACAGCGTGAAACAGGGCGATATCCTGTTTACGCTCGCTTCAGGCACAAGCGGCAAGATCGCCTATGCGATGGAGTATGTTTCCGAATGTCCTTCAGTCGTCGAGATAAGCCGTTGAAACCTGCGTTGTTCTTTACGACGCCGGGCGCCGAGCACCTGGCACCGGCATTCCGGTCCGCCGGCTTGGCCGAAGGGGCCTGTGTATTCCGGAAGTTTCCCGACGGGGAATCCTACGTCCGGCTCATGGAGGATATCGCCGGGCGGCGCATCGTGCTCGTCAGTGCCCTGAATGATCCAGATGAGCACCTATTGGGTGCGCTGCTGGCGGCCGGTGCGGCACGCGCCAATGGTGCTCAGGACATCGGGTTGGCGATTCCATACCTTCCGTACATGCGCCAGGATAAAGCTTTCCATGCGGGAGAGCCGGTCAGCGCGGTCCACTTTGCACGAATTCTCGGCCAATTTGCTGACTGGGTGGTGACTATTGATCCGCATCTCCACAGGTTCGGGTCTCTGGTGGAAGTATTCGGGGCCGTTCCCGCGCGGTGTGTGACCGCCGTCCCGGCGATCGCTGACTGGATTCTGTCGACGTTCCACCGACCACTGATCATCGGGCCAGATTCAGAAAGTGGCCAGTGGGTAACCGCCATTGCTGAGTTGACCGGGGCGCCGTCGTTGGTCCTTGAAAAGACACGCGCGGGCGACAGGTCTGTTGAAATTGATTTGCCTGAGGTCGGGCAGTTTCGTGATCATCAGCCCGTCATCGTCGACGACATTGTTTCAACGGGGACTACAATGGCGAAGCTGGTCTCAGGCCTCGTTGCGGCAGGCTTCAGGCCGCCTGCTTGTTGCTGTGTGCATGCCCTGTTTGTTGACGGTGCGCACGAACGGCTACTTCAGGCAGGTGCGGTGCAGGTCGTTAGTTGCGACACCATCCATCATCCGTCGAACGGGATCGGGGTCGGCAAGCTGTTCGCTGAAGCCGTGGTTTCGAGCCTTGAACGCTAAGGGAGCCGCGTACCTACGAGGGCAAGACAGCCGCGCGCAATTTCGGCTTCTTCATCCGCAGGCAGTACAAATACGCTGACAGGCGCGCCGCCCGGCGAGAGCAGCGGCCTCGCTTCTTCGTTCGCAACCGGGTCAATCTCTACGCCTACCCAGGCAAGCCATCTAGAGATCGCGGCGCGCACACGCCGGGAGTTTTCCCCGACGCCGCCCGTGAAAACGAGCGCATCGATGCCCCCGAGCGCGGCGATGTGAGACCCACATTCCCGGATGATACGGTAGACGAAGAGTGCGATTGCTTCTTCAGCCTCTGGCGTGCCGGCCGCTTCAAGCACGCGCAGGTCACCCGAGAGTCCGGAGACTCCTAACAGCCCTGATTTCTTGCGCAGCAATTCGGAAATTTCGGCCGGGGCCATGTGCCGATCTTCCAGCAGATGAAGGAGCAGACCCGGATCGACATCGCCGCTGCGCGTGGCCATCGGAACGCCGCTCAAGGCGGAATACCCCATACTACATGCAATGCTTTGCCCGTTGAGAATGGCGCACAGGCTCGAACCACTTCCAAGGTGCAGCGCGAGTGTGCGCTTGTGCTGGTGGGCCGGAAACAACTCCGGGAGATGGCGCACGATGTGAGCGTAGGACAGGCCGTGATATCCATATCGAAGTATGCCGCTATCTGTGAGGGCGCGCGGCAGGGCATAGATCTGGGCGATCCGGGGCTGGGTGCGATGAAAGGCCGTGTCGAAAGACAATGTTTGGACAAGGCCCGGACGCGCTTCGCTCACGGCGCGTATCGCAGCAAGATTGTACGGCTGATGATCCGGCGCCAGCGGACATAGAGACTCGAGTTCTGCAAGGAGTTCAGGCGTCGCAATCTGGCTATCTGCATTGTGCGGGCCGCCTTGCACAACCCGGTGTCCAAGCGCAACGACCGCCTGACCGAGGGCGTCCTCCAAGGCCATGATCAATCGCGGGGCGAGGGCGGATAATTGAAGATCCGAAACGTTGGCGCCAGCCAGGAAAGCGCGCGCCAGGTTGCTGTTTCCGGCAACAGCCGAAAGCTTTGGTGTCTCTGGCAGGCCTGCGATTTCAGCGCGAAGCAGGCGTGGCCCGAGCTTGCCAGATTGTGCCGCCGCGTACGCAGCCAGCTTGATGCTCGAAGAGCCGACATTCAAGGTCGCGACGACGCGGTCTGTCATGCTGGTCTGTGCTGCCAGGCGATGTATGCCGCAGCCAGCGCTGCCGAGGCAGCCCGCTCTGCCGGGCTGTCTGCACGGCTGGTCAGGACAATAGGGACCTTGGCACCGAGGATGATACCTGCCGCTTCGGCGTTGGCGAGATAGTCGAGTTGTTTGGCCAGCATGTTGCCTGCCTCGATCCCCGGAACAATCAGGATGTCTGCGGCGCCTGCTACGGGTGACTTCAAACCCTTGGCATGGACCGCTTCGGGCGAAATCGCGAGATCAAAGGCAAGCGGCCCATCGATAGTACCTCCGCGGATCTGGCCCCGGTCCGCCATCTTGCAAAGCGCCGCGGCATCGATGGTCGAGGCGATCGCCGGATCGACGAGCTCGGTTGCCGACAATATGGCGGTCAGCGGATTGTCAATGCCGAGCGCATTGGCAAGGTCGATCGCGTTCTGTGTGATCCAGCGTTTCGTCTGCAGGTCTGGCGCAATGTTGAGGGCGCCGTCGGAGATAAGTATCCATTTTGGCCAGGCGGGCGTCTCCATCACGAACACGTGGCTCATGCGCCTCTGTGTGCGCAGGCCACTGTCCCGCCGGACACAGGCCGCCATCAGTTCGCTGGTTGCGATATGGCCCTTCATCAGGATCGATACGCCGCCGCCTGCTGCCAGCCGGACCGCTTCATCTGCCGCCGCATGACTGTGCGCCGCTTCGACAAACTCCAGTCCTGCGACATCGAGTTCAGCGGCGTCGGCTGCTTCCATCACCTTGCTCCGGTGGCCGACAAGTATGGGCTCGATGAGCCCGAGCCGTTTTGCCTCGAGTGCGCCGGACAGCGAAAGCGCATCTACCGGATGGACGACAGCGCACCGGTGCGCGGGTTGCCCGACGCGGGCCAGCAGGCTTGCGAAGGGTTCCTGCTCGATCTTTTCCAAAGCCATCCGTCTGGTCCCTGCTGCTTTGCCGGCAAGCTTGCGCTGCTGCACGCCGGCGCACACTAAGACGGGCCGTGAGGGTTCTGACAAGGATTGAGGCCGCGATCCATTCAGTGCCGGTCAGTACCTGTTCTTGACAGACAGGATCCGGGTCGCCTGTCGCGCATCATCTTCGCTGACGGCCAGATGCTCAAGCAAGCTTTCAAGAAAATCTGCCTCTGCTGCGACCATCGCGCCATCAGCGAGGCAGATGTCAAGACAGTGCACGAACGCCGAGAGGTGCATGTCATGCGGGAGCGCGCGGCAGGCTTCACCGAGCCAATCTGGCCGATCCGCGCGGCGCTTTACGACCGTACGGTTCAGGACAGCCAGTTCATTCGGATCAAGATTGCGCAGGATGCGTGAACGATGCGACAGGGCCCTGAGCTCTTCAGCCTCCTGCTGGGCCATCTTCCCGTCGGCCAGGGCAGCCGACAGAACAAGGCAGAAGAAGGCTTCCGGTATCGACCAGTCACTCTGATTGTTCGGAAACTCGGAGACGAGTTCCTTCAGGCTGAAGGGCTGCCTCTTTTCGGTTATGACGGGCGCGAATAGCTCGCCGGCCCCTTCGATTAGCTCGCTCATACGCATTATCCCTCTATTATGGAAATTGTTAGTCAGTCGGGCCGGGGAGAGGTTGGGGCAGGCGGCCAGGCAGCAACGGCAGCCTTCATCTGCTGGAGCTTGTCACGCCGGGCCGTCAGAGCCGAAATGGTCGCGTCCAACCATTCGACATCCGGCGGGAGTTCGGTCAGTTTCCTGGGGGCGCCAACACGGCTTGGCTCGGCGAGCAGCTGCGTGATCTCGAGCTCCAGCTGGTCGGATTGCTGCTGCAGCGTAACGATGCTCTGAAAAGGTGCATAGGCGTCAAGCTGCGCCTTCTGCGCGTCGATCTTCTCCTGCTGCGCAACCGATTGCGTATCTTTCTCCGCGAGCTGCTTGGTCAGCCGTGTGACTTCGACTTCAGCCTTTTCGATCGCAGCCGCGGCGTTTTGCTTGACCATCGCCATGCCGATTGCACCGGCGGCGACCATCCCGACGAGGAAGACAACAGCTACCAGCAACCTGGCGCGGCCTGTCTTCGCTTGCCTCGCCTCCTGCGATAGCGCCTGCATGTCTTCGCGTGTCGGAACAGGCTGGAAGACGAGTTCGTCGGAATGATCGGGTTCTCTGGTGGGCGTCATGGTTCAGGTCTCCAGAACAGGAAAGTGCAGCCCCTTGAGGCGGGCCCTCGCGGCGGATCGCAAAGGTGCTGTTGTTTCGGTCAGGATGCGGAGCATTTGAGAACTCCATAATGTCCGAAAAAGGCCTCCAGGTCTTTCCACGTCTGCGATCCTGTTTCGATGGAAGCGTCCCGGCGGCAACGCTCGACGACCAGATTTCCCTGAGCCAGCAGGACGGCGAGATCAATCTCGCGGCCGAGGTCGTCAAAACGAGGGCGGGCCTTGGCCTCGGGGTGCGATTTTAGGGCTTCTTCACCGGACTCGAACGCATCCTGCGCAAGCCTGAGAACGCTTCGCCAGTAATCCTGGGAGGCCGTGTCATAGGCAGACACATCGATCAGCTGTGCCTGTTTCAGGAAATACATGCCCCTGAGCAGATACTTTTCCGCCGTATCACCGGCAGGGCAGCGCTGCAGGCTGGCGCCTGACTTCACGTCCGGCCCGCTCGCAAGAATATGTGAGAGGCAGGCCTGACGCGCATACTTTGCGGAAAAGCTGTTCGCTTGTGCGGCTTCATCTGCATAGGCGCGCGCGCGTGCTTGCCAGCCGTCCCGACGGAGCACTGTCTCGGCGACACTCAGCATATATCGTGCCTCGGCACTCTGTGCAGCAGGGACCGTCGCGGCGACCGGCGACAGCGCTTGAATCACGCCAGTAAAATCGGATTTGGCAAACTGCAGCCTGCCGATCTCGTAGCGGACCGATGCGCTCTGCAGGCCGGTAGCAAAAGCCGTCTCAAGGACTGAGAGAGCATCCTGCGTCTTGCCGGTGCGTTCGAGGAGCCTTGCCAGGGCCAAGGCGGCTGCTTCCTTGCCAGCGCTTTGCCCGGAAGCCAGCGCGCTACGGTAGATGTCTTCTGCCTCCGTATAGCGGCCTGCCAACTCATAGGCCTCGCCGAGGATCATCTGGCGATCATAGGTCGGCGCGAGAGATGTGGATTTCACAAGCGCGCGGATGGCGGCGCCGATCAGGCTTTCCTGCTCCAAGGCATCAACGGGCCGCTTGGCACCGGCAAGGCTCAGGTAGCTGAAGCCCAGCTGTTCGAGATCTTCGGCATGTGCGTCATCCGGCGTTGAGGCGCTGATCTTCTGGGCTGCGTCGAACGCATCCCTTGCGGCGCCGAAATGCTCGGCGGCCTTGCCCGGCTCAAGCGCGGCGAGTGCAAGGTGGGCTGCGCCGAGACCGCGATAGGCGGCGAGGCTGACCGAATCCGAGCGCAAGGCTTCGTGGTAACTCGACACAGCCGATACACCGAGGGCAAGCGATTCGGATCGCGGCGCGCCGGCGGTGGACGAGTCCGCCATGGACTTGCGGAGCTGCTCGCCACGATTGTACGCGATCTTCGCCAGCGTGTTGGTAGCGCTTGCCGCAAGCGACGGGCACGACCGGATGATCTGCCGCAGATCGGTAACAGCTGCGTATTCGTGCTCTGCGCCTAGCAGCTGGCTGATCTGCACGTTGAGATCCAGTGCCTGGCAGGCAATCGCTGCCACCGGATCATCCGGTCGGGCGGCGAGCGCTGCGAGGTCCTGTGTCGCAAGCGCTTCCGCCGCGGCACCAAGGCATTTTTCAGGCTCGGCGCAGGCGGCGCCTCCTGACTCTGCTGTCCCTGTCAAGGCCCGCGCCTGAGCAAGCCTCCGGCGCAGGATGAAGCGTTCATCGACTTTACGCAGCGAGGAGGCATTGTCCTTGCTTACGAGCGCATCTTCCTGATTTACAAAAGACTTCTCGATCAAGTTCAGGGCGAACTGGTAGCAAGCGCTGCTCGTCTCGCAGGCCAGCGATGCCGTTCCAGATGCGCCGAGCAGATTGTATCCAGCGGCGGCGTTGAAATAGGCGGTTGCCCGCTCCACACCGCTCCGATTGGGGTCTGCGGCCGCGTCCGGGCCTGCACAGCCAATTGCCATTTGCTCCGCATACTGAACCGTCTCCAAGACATCTCGGCTGAAGCAATCCTTGGAACTGGTCCAGACCGGCATTCCTGCGCCGGACCCTGCCGGAGTGGTCGCGCATCCCGATGCACCGGCCAGCAGCGTCAAGAAAGCCGCCAGCCGTGCGTTTATCGAGCACTTCTTTAGATCCAGAAACATGCCGTCTTCCGTTTCGAATTGCGCGGTATGTCTCGAAACTGGCGGCAGTTGCGTTTATCTCCTATCCGCAAGTCTACTTAGTCGTGGGGATGGACGGTTTTCGTCGTGCGCTCGCAAGCGATTGTATTCGCAGTACCGGATGCTGAACGTGGCGCAGTGCCTGCCGCTGCCGGATGG
>CAZXQD010000048.1:0-27516 GCA_964643405.1 uncultured Hyphomonas sp.
CCTCGAGGCCAGCGGCATCCCGGTGCGCCGCGTCAACAAGGTTCTGGAGGGTCAGCCGCACATCGTAGATGCCATGATCAACGGTGATGTCCAGCTGATGTTCAACACGACCGAGGGCGCCGCCTCCCTTTCGGATTCAGCCTCGATCCGCCGGACCGCCGTTGCGCGTAAAATCCCTTATTTCACAACGCTTGCCGCCTCGATTGCCGCCGTTCAGGCCATCGCGAGCCTGAAAACACAGGAAATCTCCGTACGCGCCTTGCAAACCACTTGAACCCGCCCCACTTGACGCGATTACTTTTTGAAACCACGCTTTTTAGCCGCGCAAGATGAGGGAAACTCACGATGGAACGCATACCGATGACCGCCGAAGGACACGCTGCCCTTCAGGCTGAACTCAAGGTGCTGAAGTCCGTAGAGCGGCCGAACATCATCGCGGCCATTTCCGAGGCTCGCTCGCACGGCGACCTGTCGGAAAACGCTGAATATCACGCTGCCAAAGAGAAGCAGAGCTTCATTGAGGGCCGCATCAGCGAGCTCGACGACAAGCTCGCGCGCGCCGACATCATCGATGTCAGCAAACTCGGCGGCAAGAAGATCCGCTTTGGCGCCACGGTGACCATTGTCGATGTCGATTCTGAAGAGAAGTTTACCTACAAGATCGTCGGCGAAGACGAAGCCGATGTGAAGGAAGGCAAGATCTCCATCACGTCGCCTCTCGCCCGTGCCATGATCGGCAAGGAAGAGGGCGATGAAGCGGAAGTCGCTGCGCCCTCCGGCGCGCGCGCCTACGAAATCGCCAAGGTCGTTTACAAGTAAGGATACGCGCCATGGGGTCGCCCATGAGGACGCTGGGGCCTTCCGTCTGGTCGGTCTCTGATGGCCGCGCCGGCAATGCCGCGCAGGTGCGCGCGCTGGTGCATGCGCTTGGCGAGCCATCGCGCTGGATGCGTATCGCCCACATCATGGGCGAAGGCCACCGGGCCGAGCCGATGGTGCTGACGCCCGGCGCACCCTGGACCTGGCTTGCCGCAGACAAGTGGCCTTCGCCATTAAGTGCGCTGCCAAAAGCACAGCGTAGCCTCCTTCAACCGCCCTGGCCCACGCTGTGGATCGCGGCTGGCCGTCGCTCGGCTGCCTTCACCAAGTTTGTCCGGGAACGGTCGGAGGGAATGACTTTCACGGTGCAGATCCTCAATCCGCATGTGGACGCCTCCAACTTCGACCTGCTGGTTGCGCCCGAGCATGACGGCGTCGCGGGCGCTCAGGTGGTTACCACGGTCGGCTCTCCCGCACATTTCGGCTCGGAGATGCTGGAAGAGACTGGCCAGGCGTTTGCTCCGCTGGCGGACGATACACACCGCAGCGCGGTGGTGATCCTCGGCGGCCATTCAAAGGTCCACAAGTTTACGCCTGCCGCAGCAGACCGGCTGGAAGGTCAGCTGCGCAGCCTTGCAGCGCAGGGCTGGCGATTGCGGATTACCACGTCGCGCCGAACGCCGCTGGATATCGTCGCGCAGTTTCGCAAAATGGCGGACGAAACCGGCAACCAGTTCTGGTCCGGCTCGCAAGACGGCCCGAACCCCTATCTTGCCTGGCTGATGTTTTCAAAGGCCGCCATCGTCACTGAGGACAGCGCCAATATGCTCTCCGAGGCCGCCTGGCACGGCCTGCCAGTGCACATCGCGCCGCTCGAAGGCCATGCACCGAAATTCACGCGCCTGCATGAAAGCCTTATCGCACGCGGTGCGGCGCGACACTTTACCGGGACGCTGGATCAGTGGACGTACGAACCGCTGCGCGAGGCAGACCGGGTGGCCGACCTGATCGTGGAAAAGCTCCTTGCGCGCTACCCCGCCCCGGCATTCACCTCCGGCGTGGCCGCACCGGACTGGCTCAGCTGAATCCTACTCGTCCACCAGTTCAGTCTGTATCTGACGCAGCAGGACGAGTTCCTCCGCGTGGGCTTTACCATCCGCCAGCATTACGTCTGCGCAGGCATTGACAAGCTCCAGTTGCGCCCTGACAGGGCGCGCGCCGATGGCGTCAACGGATGCAGCAATCTGCTCCTGCGTTGGGCGTAGGCGGCGGATATAGGCTTGCAGTTTCTGCGCACGCGCCTCGTCCAGGTGAATGCCCAGCCCTTCGGCGCGTTGGTTTACGAATGCGAGGATGGCCTCGGATTCGACGACCGATACCTGCCCATCGGATTCTGCCATCGCGGTCAGCAGCGTCAGCTCGTTACGCAGCTGCTGGCGCAGTACGCTGATGCCCTCATCCTTGGGAGGCCAGACGATCCCGCGGCCTGCAGCCTGCGCCGCAAGGTGTTCCGCGTCGGCCGGGCCGAGACCGAAAATCTCCGCAAGGAATACCGCCGGCGGCTCATGGACTTCACCATTGATATCCATGCACGAGCGGATGCGGTCTGCACGGAAGGTCATCACTTCACGTGTCTCGGCGCAGCGCGCGAGAAGCAGGATCAGAGACTCCGGCGTCCGTTTCAGCGCGTGCACAGTGATGCGGCGCCGGCTCTCCTCACCCTTGGGGCTGACATGACAGATCACGAAGGTCTGCCCTTCGGCATCAGCTGTCTCGGGAAGTGTCTCGGCTAACGGATGCGGCTCATCCGCATCAAGAATGCGAGACGGAAGGCTGGGTTCAAAACCCACATCCAGCACCGGTCCCGGCTGCGTTTCCGCTTTTTTCAGCAGGAATTCAGTGAGTTGGAATTTCAAACCCATAGGTGTCTCCATTGGAGGCTGGACGCTACTGTCAGCGGCTCAATCGTCAACCGTCTGTGCAGAACAATTTGTGCGCCGTCCGGTCAGATCGCCGCAATGCGGTCGTCTGCAGGCAGGGCACGCGCAATGAAGCCGCCACCGAGGATACGCGTGGAGCCGTCCGGATCGTAGAGCACAGCTGCCTGGCCGCGTGCCACGCCCTCTTCCGGCGCGTCGAAGAACACGGCCGGCTGGCCGTCCTCATATCCGAGGCGGCCGGGCACCGGCGGGCGGGTTGACCGCACACGGATGAGCACGCGCACACCGTCCCGGGCCGCCGCTTCGAGACTGCCCTGCCCAAGCCAGTTCAGCTCCTCCAGAAGCAGGCCGCGCGTCATCAGCGCCTCGCGCGGGCCGACGAGCACGCGCCGCTTGGGCGCGTCGATCTTCACCACGAAGAGCGGCTCACCGGTCGCAACGCCGAGGCCGCGGCGCTGGCCGATCGTATAGTTGATCACACCTTCATGCTCGCCGAGCACACGCCCATCGATATGCTGGATCTCCCCGGCACGGCCGGAGCCCGGGCGCAGCTTCTCAACGACCTTCGCATAGGAGCCTTCCGGCACGAAGCAGATATCCTGGCTGTCTGGTTTCGCAGCGACTGGCAGGCTGAATTTTTCGGCCAGTTCGCGAACCTCCGTCTTCGGAAGATCGCCGAGCGGGAAGCGCAGGAACGCCAACTGTTCGCGCGTCGTGGCGAACAGGAAATAGGACTGGTCGCGGCTTGCATCGCGGGCCCTGTGAAGCTCCGGGCCATCCGGCCCGTCCGTGCGTCGGATATAGTGGCCGGTCGCAAGGCAATCGGCGCCGAGCTCCTTCGCGGTGCGAAGGAGGTCCGAGAACTTGACCGTCTGGTTGCAGCGGATGCAGGGGATCGGCGTCGAGCCCGCGAGGTAGGTGTCTGCGAAATCCTCCATCACCTGCTCGCGGAAGCGGCTTTCATAGTCCAGCACATAGTGCGGAATACCGATCCGGTCGGCCACATTGCGCGCGTCGTGAATGTCCTGCCCGGCGCAGCAGGCTCCCTTCTTCTCGATAGCGGCGCCATGATCGTAGAGCTGAAGTGTGATGCCGATGACATCATAGCCCTCCGCCTTCAGCATGGCGGCAACGACGGAAGAATCCACGCCGCCGGACATGGCAGCGACCACGCGGGTCATGTGGGGCGGCTTGGCAAACCCAAGCGAATTCAGGCGGCCGTCCGGCCACGTCGTATCAGTCGTCATCTCTCTCACTCCCGCCGGGTTCAAGGCCCGGAGCAGCTGTTGGTGGCGCGCATATAGGGGAAAAGCCGCGCGAACGCGAGGGGGCCTTCAGGCTGCGCTCGCCTTCGCGTTGGCAGTGCCTGCCGCCACCCAGCCGCAGCGCAGGTCGCCAGCGGGCTCCAGTCGGTCGGTGAGGCTGTAGAGCGTTTCGCCGTCGCCCAGTACGATCAGGCCTCCGGGGGCGAGCTGGTTGGCGAGGCTGTCGGCCACACGAACCCGTGCGGAGCGGGCCATGCCGGAAAGCACATTGCGGCACAGGATGATGTCAAACTTGCCCAGGCCGCTGGCGGGCTCCAGCAGGTTGTGGACACGGAAGCTGACCCGGGTGCGCAGCGCCTCGGAGGTCTGCCAATCACCGGAATCGAGGCGCGTGAAGTGTTTCAGCAGGCGGTGGATCGAAAGCCCGCGCTGGACCTCGTAGTGGCCGAAGATGCCGGAACGCGCCTTTTCGACGGCATGTTTGCAGAGATCGGTCGACAGAATCTCGACCTTGGCGCCGGCGAGGCCTGCGGGCGGCTCGTCTTCCAGCATCATGCCAAGCGAGTATGCCTCCTGACCCGTGCTGCCACCGGCGCACCAGATCCGGATGCGGCCAGATGGCGAGGCGGCAATGCGCTCCGGCAGGCGGGCTTTTATCAGCGGCTCAAGCGTGCCGGGCTCGCGGAAGAACCATGTGTCGCGCGACAGAAGCGCCGCGGCGACTTCAGCCCGGAATACGGGGTTCTGTCGCGACTCCAGACAGTGCACGAGGTCGTCCAGGGTGCCGAAGCCTTCACGGCGAGCAATGGCGGCCAGCCGTGCTTCAATCAGGTAGGCCTTGGACGGCGGGATAGACTGGCCGGAGGCGTTCAGGGCCAGGTCCGCAAGGGCGTTGAAAATGGTGTCCTGCATGCGACGCTCCGCCGGGAGGCTTCAGGGGCCTCAAACGTTACCGTTAGGCCGCCCAATGTTAAGAAAGGCTTCAGATCAGGCCGACTTCCGCGAATTTGCTCTCAAGGATATCCGCGTCGAACGGCTTCATGATGAACTCGTCGGCGCCCGATCCGAGCGCTTCACGAATGTGTTCGGCATCATTCTCGATCGAACAAAATACGACGCGGGGCTTTTTCCCGCCGTCTTCGCGGCGCAGGGCCTTCACGAAGTCGATGCCGTTCATCACCGGCATGTTCCAGTCGAGGATAACGGCATCCGGCATGGCTTCCCGACACATCCGCAGGGCTTCAGCCCCTTCCGATGCTTCGGTCACTGTAAATCCCAGATCCCGGACGATCCGGGACGCGACCTTCCGGACAACCCGGGAGTCGTCCACGATGAGGCACGTCTTCATGGGGCGAAAATCCGCTGGACCAAGGTGTTACACGCTTGATGGGTGCCTCAGAGGTATTAACAAACCCTCACCGGAACGTTTACCTCTGCCCTCAGGCGGACTGCTGGCGAAGGCCTGTGGCCATGAAAACCACGCCGTCCTGCGTGGTTTTGGCATGCAGCGTGCCACCAAGCCCGTCACAGGTGAGCTTCGTGAACAAGGGCTGGATGTTCTCCGGCCGCCACCCGATTTCCGGCTCCTCGCCTGCGAGCGCTTTGGCCACATCTTCCTTCAGCACCACCCGGTCGCCTTTGCAGGTCACGACGACGTTCTTCACGCCGCCCTCTTCCCGCACGCGGATATGGATGACCCCGCCACGTACCGTGGCGGTCAGGCCCACCAGCACGAGGTTCATTATCAGGCGCGCATGGCCATAGCCGAGTTCTGTGGCCGCCAGGTCCCATTCCAGGCTCGGCTTCTGGAAGCGCACATAATCGTCCGTCAGTTTCCGGAACTGGTGCGCATCGGCCGTGCCGGGCTGCAGGCCCATCGACCCGAATGCATAGCGCAGGAATTGCAGCGTGGCTGCCACGCCTTCGGCGCCCTCGCGCAGTGTACGCTCGCTATGGGCCTTCTCTTCAGGACTGCCGGGACTGTCGAGCATCTCGAGCGAGAGCGACATGGTGGCCGCCGGCGAGACAATGTCGTGACAAAGGCGCGCAGCGAGAAACGCGGCGAAGCGCGCGTGGTCGAGGTTCATCGGTTTCAGCCCGTCTTTGGATCCAGCCATGCTGCAGAATCGGGTGCTCCGCCCGGCCTGTCAATCAAGCGTGCGTGACAGGATTGTTAGTTCCGGACGATTAGCCGAATGTTCAGCTACCTGCAGGCGGATCGATATCGTCGTGTCCGTGCCGGGCGCTGTAGAAACTCAAGGCAAAAAGTCCCATCGACAGGCCCAGCGTCAGCACCCCGCCAAGGATATAGGCGAACCAGCCATGGCCGCTGAGGCCGCTGCCGAGGCCTTCCCAGAAATAGGTTGCGCCCCAGAGGAGCGCCCCGAGGGCCACGAGTGCGGCGACAAGCCAGAGGACGAAAGTGCGCGACATGCCCCCTGAATAGAACATCCCGCCGACTTGTGAAATCGGCGGGAGGCTGTGTTTGCGTTATGTCGCGGGCCTGAAGACCTACTTGGCCTGCCAGCGGCCGGAGTCGTCCATGAAGAACTGGCCAGCCTGCAGCTTGGCGATCTGCTTCTCGCCAGCGAGCTGCGCGACAATCTGCACGGTCGTGTTGTTTTCCTTGGCCGTCTGCTCATAGACGGCGCGGCGGCGATTGTTGATGTCCTGAACCTTGCGGGTCACAGCGGCGTCGGCGGTACTGACTACACCGAGATAGCCGTCGATACGCTCGCCCACCGTGCCGGACGCGATGGCGGCATCGATGACCGGATCACCTGCCGATGCCGGCGGGGCAAAGGCGAAGGCAGCCAGGGCAAGGCTGATCGAGATCAGAAGGGTGCGAAGGGCAGTCATTGGATGTCTCCTCGGCTTCGCGGCTAGAACTAGAACAGGTCTGGATTGTTGGCGATCAGGTCCTCGACCTCACGGTCGAGCTGGATACGCACAGTCTGGTCGATCTTCACGTTGAGATCGATCTTGATCGGCTTGTCGGACGGCTCGATCCGCACAGTGGGCGTGCAAGCTGCAAGCGCTGCGGCGGCGGCCCCGGCAAGCAGTAGTCTTTGGTAGGCCATGACGGCAAACTCCTGATACGACATCGGGACAATGACACGGCTCTGCTTAACGTCAATCGACAGGCCTGTTGTCCGTCATTCAGATGCCGGCTCTGCTGCCGCTTCTGGAACCTGCCCATCACGGACCTGCTCATCGTTCAGCAGTTCCACCGTCGCATCGATCAGATCCTCCTGGCTGATCAGGCCAAGACGGTTCTCGATCAGCGTGCCCAGCGGCAGGTCAAACCCGATGGCGAACTCGAAAGCCTGACCGGCGGGCAACGTCAGACGGTTGCCCATCGGCAAAGGATTGATGTTCTCGCCGATCAGCAGGAGGTCAGCACGCAGGTCGCCCGCAAGATCACCGTTGATGCCGACTTCCAGAACTTCGAACTTCAGATCGCGCAGCGCATCGAAGGCCAGGCTCGCGTTCGCATCCTGCCCGGCCGCCGCATCCACCGCGCCGCCCGTATAGGACAGGCGTCCACCCGGATCGTCGGCGCGCAGCCGGGCATCCTTGATCTGTACACGGTTGTCCGTGAACACGATGGGAAAGGAACCGCTGACCGTGCCGGTCGCTGTGGTGTCCGGCAGTTTCAGTATCTCGACAAGGCGTCCGAGATCTATGGCATCTGCCGTCACCGCGACCGACTGGTCCTGTAGCCCGCCGTCCAGCGCCCAGTCAAATGGCGCGATGGCGAGCTTTCCGCCACCGAAAGGGAAGGTTACGGTGTCGAGGTGGAGGATGCCGCCCTCGCGAAGGTCGAATACAAGGTGACCGTCCGAGAGCGGAATACCCGGATTGACGCTCGCAACGTTCAGCACCTGTCCGGGCGCGGTCTTCAAGGCCATCAGGTCAGCAAAGTTCACAGTGCCGTTGATTCCGGAGACGCGGCCGAGGCGCGTGGTCTGGAAGCCGAAATCCTGCACGCTCACATCCGCCTTACCGGCAATCGTGCCGCCGGTGATCGTGAAGCGCGCATCGCTCGACACACTGCCCACCGCATCGGTGAAGAGACCGGTCAACCGGCCGGAGATCATGTCCGGCTGCAGGTCGCCTGCCCGAAATGCCAGCGGCCGGGTGACGACGGACGCCGTGCCGTCGAGCTTGATGATGTTGAGATCCACTTTCGCATCGGCCAGCGGGGTACCGGTCGACTGCAATTGCAACGGCCCGGTCAGCCTTAGGCGGTTCTCACCGAGCGTACCGGAAAACTCAGCTGCCACAGGTTTATAGAGTGGGTCGGCATTGATGTCCGTGATCAGCACGCCGGTGCCTGCGACCTTGCCTTCTACGCCGGAGGCTGCGCTGGTCCCGTCAAAGGAGAAGGCGCCCGCCGAGACATTCGCCGGAATCAGGCTGCCGCCGAACACCGTCTCACCAAGGCGCGCCGAAATCTGCGCCGGCCCCTTGCCGGTGACGATGTCGATACGCGGGCCGTCACCAAGGATCGTCAGTGTACGTTCACCGAGTTGCAGCGGCAGGTCGAGCGTGCGCGCCCGCGCGGTGAGGGCAAAGCCCTTGTCCGCAATCCAGTCGATGGTCGCATTGTCGAGCTTCAGGACGCCTTCACCGGACTCCATCGTGAATGGCAGACTGAGCGAACCGAGCAGTTCAGTTCCGCCGGGCACGGGTCCCTGGCGCATGAAGCGGCCGTTGGCCGGGCATATGTCGAAATCGGCCGGCAGCAACCTGATCGCGCCAAGAGTCAGGCCCTCGGTGTCGACGGCAAGACATGGCGCACCCTGAGACTGCACGCGCCAGCCAGTGGAATCGCGTGCGGCATCCAAACCACCCCGAATGTGTGTCGGCTCCAGCGTCACGCCGCCGGCATCCCCCGCGAAGGAAAGCTGACCGGACCCAGCGAGTGACAACGACCCCGCGCGGCTATCGAGCCGCATACCCTGCAGGTCTGCCGAGAGTATCCGTCCGCCAACGGACCATCTCGAGAGAGAAAAGGTATCGACGGCCATTTTGACCGCCTCCGGCGTATGGGAGAAACTCAGCACGTCCATCGCCACGGAAGGCGCGCCGCCGCCAGACAGACGGATCGCCCCCTGCCCTGTGATCTCGTCTGCGCGGACCGCAAGCCATGGCTTGAATGCGCCCGGCGTTACGGTGAGGATCAGCCCGGATGCTGATTTCAGGCTACCCCGGCCGCTGGCGAGCGCGCTGAATGCCTTTCCATCTGTTTGCAGGGCAAACTCGGCGTCAGCATCAAACCCGGACAGCGCGCGGTCCAATGCCGTGCGCAACTGTGCGGCATGTCCTGCCAGCACACCCGGCAGGCTGAACGCCGCGCCAGCCTGCCCCCGCAGCTCGGCGTCGAGCGCTGCTCCGCTTACGGACATCTTTCCTTCGAAGCCCGCCGCGTCCTGCCCGCGCCGTTGCATCTCGCCGGCCAGCGACAGGGCCCGCGCCGAGCCTATCGGACCGGTCACCATGCCGGCCTCAGCCATCAGCGGCCCTGAAAGTGTGCCGTCATGTCCGGCCAGTTCGCCCTTGATGGTGGCGGCGTCGAATGTGTAGCCACTCAGCGTCAGACCAGAAGCGTCGATCGTGAATATCGCGGAAGCCAGCTCGGCGAGCACGCTGGCAGTCGTTGCGTCCGGACGAGACTTGAAGTCGAGACTGCCTGTCGTGCGGATGTCTGAGGCACGCAGGTCCGGCGACGCAATCCTGGCAGCGCGGAGGGACCACTCGATGGCCGCCGGCTTTGCGGCGTCTTCATCAAACTCGGCGCGGCCGAGCAGGTCGAGTTCCTCGAGGCCGAACTGGCCGATCATTGCTTCGCGGATGCCGAGGCCTATCTCGGCTTCGACAGCACCATCGACCGCGCGCACATCGAGGCGGCCTTCGCGGAGATTTGCGCGTGCAAGAGGATTGGCGAGTTCGCCCGGATCAAGCCTCAGCGTGATCGTGCCATTGCGCGGCAGGGTACCGGAAACGGTCAGCGTGGCGCTGGTTTGTCCGGCCGGCGTGTCGAGCAGGATGCGCGCATCCGGGATCTCGACGGGCGGAGACTTGCCGCCCCCGCCGCCCGGCTGGGCGAGCCGTTCGAGGCCGCCAAAGCGCAATCCGTTGGCATCGAGTGTTCCGCGAAGGGAAAGGCCGTTAACCGTAATGCCGGTCACCTCGGGCGTGAACAGTCCCGTCCAGCGGATGTCAGCGCGCACTTCAGCAGCTTCCGCAGGCGTTACGCCCCCGGAGTTTACCTTCACAGCCGAAACAGTGATGCCCGAATAGTCAAGCTGGGTGAAATTTGCGTCACACTCTAACTCGCGCTCGGCGCACCAGGCCGCCAGGGCCTGCTCTGCCACGGGTTTTCGAAGGAACCAGAGGAGGCCTGATCCTCCCAGAAAAACAAAGACAAAGCCGCCGACAACGTACCAAACCCGTCCCGCCCGCCGCTGCGGCGCAGGCTTTTCAGGCAGTGACTGCTGGGGGGCATCATCAGGCGTCACTGGTCCGACCGGCTTGCTTCTTGCTTTTCGTACGACATAAAGTCCTAACTTGGCATCTAAGTCTTGCGGCTCAAGTTCTTGAATCCTTAAGCGGGAAGCGAGACGATGGGTTCGTGCAGCGGACGTGCCAGCTCTAGGGCCTGGGGGCGTCAGAATGACAGGAAACCGATCCTTGCTTCCACACGAGTCTGCTGAAACGGCCGTTCCGGCGTCCGAAACCCTCGCCACCCGCACCAAGCCGGGCCTGTCGCAGGGGGTAAAAAGCCTTATCGTTCTCGGCGTTCTTGGGAGCGCGTCTGCCGTCGCCGGCATTGTCATGGCGGGCCGTACGCCGAACCCGCTGACACAGACCGCTGAAGCCGCCATTCCCGTGCCGCTGGCTGCCCGCCTTGTCAGTGCGCAGGACGTTATCGACGCCGAGCCCCTCCAGCGGGTCGAAGGCCGCCTTGAACGCAACGAAACGCTGACGGGTCTCCTCACACGCCTCGGCGCCCAGCCGGGCGAAGCCGGCGCAGCGCTGCACGCACTCACCGGCACCGACGTGATCGACAGCCGGCGCCTTCTGCCGGGCAAGACGCAGGCCGAGGCCTGGTTCGACAAGGGCAAGCTTCAGGCCGTCTCCGTGCGCTCTGGCTTTGACAGCAGCCTGCTGATCACCCGTACCGCAACGGATGGATGGTCGGCCACTCCGCTTTACGCCAAGCTGACCCCCGGCCACCTGCGTGTCGAAGCAGAGATTGAAACCTCGATTTATGCCGCTGCGCTCGCGCTCGGCGCCGAGGACCAGCAAGTTGCCGATTTCGCCAGTGCATTCGCGTACGACATCGATTTCCAGCGCGAGATCCATCCCGGCGACCGGTTCGAAATCCTGTTTGAAACGGCCTATGACGAGCGCGGAAACCGCGTGCGCAATGGCGAAGTTCTCTATGCCGCGCTGAACGGCAAGGCCCTGAAGCGCGGGTTCTACCACTTCACGCCCTCCGATGATGGCGTTGCAGATTACTTTGACGAAAACGGCGAGAGCGCCACAAAGTTCCTGATGAAGACGCCGATCAACGGCGCGCGCATCTCCTCGAACTTCGGTACCCGCAAGCACCCGATCTCCGGCTACACCCGCCTGCACAAGGGCACCGACTTTGCCGCCCCGACGGGCACGCCGATCTATGCGGCCGGTAACGGTACAGTGGAGCGGGCGAGCCGCTATGGCGGATATGGCAACTATATCCGCATCCAGCACCCACGCGGCTATGAGACAGCCTACGCCCACCTCTCGCGCTACGCCAAGGGCATCAAGGCCGGCAAAAAGGTGAAGCAGGGTGACGTCATCGGTTATGTCGGCTCCACCGGCGCCTCGACCGGCCCTCACCTCCACTACGAAGTCTACATCAAGGGCAAACCGGTCAACGTGATGTCCCTGAAGTTGCCCAACGGCCGCAAGCTCGAAGAAGAACCGGCAATCCTGGCCGAGTTCAAGGCCCACAAGGCGATGGTGGACGCATTGCGCGCTGCCGAAGGCGGGCAAGTGGCCGAGGCAACGTCCTTCGCCGGACCCGTTACCGCGCCGCCGCCCGTCACGCCCTGAAACACCGCCCTGCGCGCGAGTTACCTGGTTAATCTCGCCGCAAGGGGGAATCTGGCCCCGTTCTTGCTCAGCCCGTGCTTGAAGATCCGATCTTCAGGAAACGAGGTTAATGCATGGCCAGTCAAACGCCGCAGACCCCCGCGACCGTGAAGCGGCTCGAGCCGCCTCACCGCTGGCTCGAGCGCTTTGGCGCGCTGGCCGTGCTGGCTGTCATGTCAGGCCTGTTCCTGATCGTGCGCGCCGCCCCCTCGCCTTCAGACACGACCGGATTTGCTGCCACTGACTTCCGCATGGAAGCACCCTCTGCCGCGCCTTCGGCACGCACCGGCAGGATCACCGCAAACGTGGCCACCGCCGACGCGCTCGAAGTCCTCGGGGCCACACCGATAGATGCTGCGGCCGCCGCCGCAGCGCTGCGTGAAGCGGCGCCGACCCGCGGCGCGCGCCTGCGCCCAGGCTCGCCCTTCATTGCCTATTTCGAGGAGATGGGACCGGACGCGGTACCCGTACTGACGGGCGTCAGCATACGGATCGATCCGAAAATCACGCTCGCCGCCACGCGCCGCGAGGACGGCAGCTATTTTGCCAGCGCCCTCACCGCAAAAACCTCGATCGCCCTGCACCGCATCTCCGGGGAGATCAAAACAACGCTGGCCGAAGCAATCGCAGAAGACGGGGGCACGCGCGCGCATGCCGACACCTTCGCCAGCCTTTTCCCCGAAGATCCGAAGCTCGCCCAGGGCGGCCGCAAGGGCGAGCGCTTCGACATCGTGATCGAGATGATCGCCGATGAACGCGGCAACTATCTCGAGGCGGGAGATCTTGTCTTCGCGGCCTTCAACGGAAAGAAAGCTGCAGGCAGCTGGTATCGCTTCGTGCCGGAAGACACCGGCGTTCCCGAGTTTTTCAATCGCAACGGCGTTGCCGGCGACGAATTCCTCATCCGTGACCCCGTGCGCGGCGGCGAAATCAGCTCCGGTTTCGGCAACCGCATCCATCCGATCACCGGTGACATGCTGCTACATGCCGGTGTCGATTTCCGTGCGCCAACCGGAACACCGATCCGCGCGGCCGGATCTGGCCTGATCACCGACATGAAGTACGGCGACGGCTACGGATGGTTCGTCCGGATACAACACGAACGGGGCTTCGAGACGGTCTATGCGCATATGTCGGCCTTTGCCGAAGGCCTGACTCCGGGGCGCACCGTGATGCGCGGCGACACGATCGGCTATGTCGGCTCCACCGGCTCCAGCACCGGCGCACACCTGCACTACGAGGTGCTGCGTAACGGCACCTACGTGAACCCGGTGACGCTCGAACTGCCCACTGGCCGTGACCTGTCCCGCAACGCCTCCGCTTTCGAAGCTTTCCGTGTGCAGCGAGACGTGATCGACACGCTGCGCGGCGCCGATCCCGTCGAGCCCGCCGCCAGCCCGGTCCTGACGGCGGAACTCAAGGCGGTCCGTCCGGAACCGCGCTAGCCCTCAGTTGAGGGCAGTCTTGCCCTTGGCGAAGTTGTTCGGCACGCCGTTGATCGACAGCGCGTCGCCTTCGACATCCACGAGGATCGTCTCCCCGTCGAGAATGCGGCCTTCGAGAAGCAGGCGCGCAAGCGGGTCCTGCAGCTCTTTCTGGATCACGCGCTTCAGCGGGCGTGCGCCATACACAGGGTCATAGCCGCGTGCGGCCAGCCAGTTTCGTGCGGAAAGGCTCAGCTCCAGCTTCATCTTCCGCTCACGGAGCAGGCCTTCGAGGCGTCCCATCTGAATGTCGACGATATGGTCGATCTCGCCGCGGCCAAGCCGCTTGAAGAAGACGATCTCGTCGATCCGGTTGATGAACTCCGGCCGGAAGTGACGGCGGATCGCGCTCATCACCTGCTCGCGGGCCTGTTCGGACACTTCACCCTCTTCCCCGCTCGCGAGCGCATCCGCGCCGAGGTTCGAGGTCATGATGATAATCGTGTTCTTGAAGTCCACCGTGCGGCCCTGGCCATCGGTCAGCCGCCCGTCATCCAGAACCTGCAGCAGCGTATTGAAAAGGTCCGGATGGGCCTTCTCGACCTCGTCGAACAGAACCACCTGATATGGCCGCCGGCGAACGGCTTCCGTCAGCGCGCCGCCTTCGTCATATCCGACATAGCCGGGAGGTGCGCCGATCAGGCGGGCCACCGAATGCTTCTCGGAATACTCCGACATGTCGAGCCGCAGCACGGCCGTCTCATCGTCGAACATGAAGCCCGCGAGCGCCTTGGTCAGCTCCGTCTTGCCGACGCCGGTCGGGCCGACGAAAAGGAACGAGCCGATCGGACGGTTGGGGTCCTGCAACCCGGCACGCGCGCGGCGCACCGCGTTCGAGACCGCCAGCAGCGCATCCTCCTGCCCGACCACACGGCCGCGCAAGGTGTCTTCCATCCTCAACAGCTTCTCGCGCTCGCCTTCCATCATCTTGTCGACCGGGATGCCGGTCCACTTGGAGACAACCGCCGCGATATGCTCTGGACGGACGACTTCCGAGACGAGCCCGCCGTCGGCGTCGCCCTTGCCTTCGACCTCGGCGATGAGTTTTTCCAGCGCAGGGATCGTCGAGAACTTCAGCTCCGAGGCTTTCGCCAGATCGCCCTGGCGCTGCGCTTCGGCCATGTCGGAATAAGCCCTGTCGAGCTTCTCCTTCGCGGAGGCTGCGCCTTTCAGCTTGTCCTTCTCGGCGCCCCAGGCCGTGGTCAACTCGCGCGAACGCGTGTCAAGCCCGGCGATTTCGCCCTCGATGGTTTTCAGCCGGTCCTGCGAAGCGGCGTCCTTTTCCTTCTTCAGGGCTTCGGCCTCGATGCGCAGCTGCATCAGTCGCCGGTCGATCTCATCGAGTTCTTCCGGCTTCGAATCCACCTGCATGCGCAGACGCGCCGCCGCTTCGTCCATCAGGTCGATCGCCTTGTCGGGAAGGAACCGGTCCGTGATGTAGCGGTTCGACAGCGTGGCAGAGGACACGATGGCCGCATCCGAAATGCGTACGCCATGGTGCGCCTCATACCGGCCCTTCAGCCCACGGAGGATCGAAATCGTGTCTTCCACAGTCGGTTCGTCCACATAGACCGCCATGAAACGGCGGGCGAGCGCCGGGTCGCCTTCCACGTGCTTCCGATACTCGTCCAGCGTGGTGGCGCCAATACAGTGCAGTTCGCCGCGCGCCAGCGCAGGTTTCAGCAGGTTCGACGCATCCATCGCGCCTTCGGATTTGCCTGCGCCAACCAGCGTGTGCATCTCGTCGATGAACAGGATCACACCGCCCTCGGCTTGCGTGACTTCCGTCAGCACCGCCTTCAGCCGCTCCTCGAATTCGCCGCGGAATTTCGCCCCGGCAATCAGCGCGCCCATGTCGAGCGCAAGCAGCCGTTTGCCCTTCAGGCTTTCCGGCACATCGCCATTCACGATGCGCAGCGCGAGGCCTTCGGCAATCGCCGTCTTGCCCACGCCCGGCTCACCGATCAGCACGGGATTGTTCTTGGAGCGGCGTGAGAGAACCTGGATCGCGCGGCGGATTTCCTCGTCGCGCCCGATCACCGGATCAAGCTTGCCTTCGCGTGCATCCTTCGTCAGGTCGCGGGCATACTTCTTCAGCGCTTCATAGCCTTCCTCGGCATTCTGGCTGTCGGCCGTGCGACCCTGACGCAGCTGTGCGATGGCGCCTTCGAGGCTCCTCACCGTAATGCCGGCCGCCTTCAGCGCTTCCGCAGCCGGGTCACCGGCGAGGCCCGCAATCGCAAGCAGAAGACGCTCGACCGTGACGAACGCATCGCCCGCTTTTTTCGCTCCGGTTTCCGCGTCCTGGAAGAGTTTCGCGCCGGCCTGCTCGAGGCGAAGCCCGCCCGCGCCCGCGCCGGAAACCTTCGGCTGCTTTGCCAGCGCGGCATCAACGCCCTGGATGGCAAGTTCCGGCCGCCCGCCGCTTGCGCGGATCAGGTTCACGGCCAGCTGGTCGCGATCGTCAAACAGGGCTTTCAGGATGTGGGAGGGCGTCAGCACCTGATGGCCGCCAGCAAGGGCCTGCGTCTGGGCGCTCTGGATCAGGCTGCGCGCACGTTCTGTATACTGTTCGATATTCATGGTTTGCATCCCCTTTGAAAGGCAGATTGAAGACTTGGGTCCGGCCCCGCTCAGCGGCGGCCGTGGTGTTACGGAGGATTTGGGAAGGCGAGCCGCCCGGCGCAAGCATCCATGCGCAAATGAAACGCCCCGCCGGTGAGGACGGGGCGCTGGCATCTGGTCGCAGTAATTGTACCTAGTCGGTCGTCTCGGCCGGAGCGCCCTCTTCCGGAGCCGGCTTGCGCCGGCCGCGAGCGAGGGTTTTCATGACACCTTCGGTTTCAGACACCGCCAGTGGTTCACGCGGCGGGCGGGGCGGACGGTCTTCGCGCGGAGCGCGCTCCTCCCGCACAGCGCCTTCCTCGCGCGGACGATAGGGCTTGCGGGCGCGGCGGTTGCGATCACCGCCCGAACGCTCGCCGCGGTTTTCTGCCGGCGCGCTGTCGCGTGCCTCTGCGGCCTCTTCGCGCTCGTCATCGGCATCGATCACGCGCAGCGAATCGGACGCGTCTTCGTCGTCGTGCCGAGACGTGACGGCGGACACCACTTCGGCTTCGCCCCGCTCGTCATCGGCCTGCAGCGTCTCGTCCTGGCCACCCCCGCGCGGGTCGCGGTCCTGGCCGCCGCGCGGATCGCGGTCATCGCGCGGGCCGTTGCCGTTTCCGTTGCCATTGCGGTTCTGGTGTTGCTGGCCGCCCTGTTGCTGCTGGCGCGCCTCGTTCTGTTTCGCGACAATGCGCTGATAGTGTTCCGCGTACTGGAAATAGGCTTCCGACAGCACCCGGTCTCCGCTCGTCTGCGCGTCGCGGCCGTATTGCAGGTACTTCTCGAGAACCTGCTGGGCGGAGCCACGGATCTTCACATCCGGGCCGACGCTTTCAAAGTGCCGGTTCGGATTGTTGAAGGCGTTCTGCTGATTGCCGCCTGGGCGCCTGTTGCGACCGCGTGAGCGTTTCATGGAGGGTCTTGTCCTGTGTTCGTAAACCAGCGGTCACCGGCAAGCCAAGTTTTCGAAATGGTCATCTTGCTTGCAGGCAGGTTGGGGATTGGACTTTGGCCGTTTCCACCGAACCCGAACGAAGGCAGCGTTAATCATCTGCCTTTCCGGCAGACCGCCCCTCGCTGGTAACGTTCTACTGCGTAACGGCCGGGCCAACAAGCGGAAAATCAGTGATACGGCCCCGGCGCCAGGCCCCACACGGCCCGGTCATTGCCGCCAAGGTCCCGGCGGTATCCGGTTCCGGAATACCCTGCCGCTCCCAGCAAATCCAGCACGGTGGCGCGCTGGTCATGGCCGATCTCCAGCACCAGCGGCACCCCGCGCTTCATCTTCGCCCGGCCGAGGGCAATGATCTCCCGGTAAGCCGCCAGGCCATCTTCCCCGCCATCCAGTGCTGCCAGCGGATCAAAGCGGCGCACTTCCGGGGACAGCGATTCGATCTCGGCGCTGGCGATGTAGGGCGGATTGGAGATGACGAGGTCCATCTCACCCCAGCCGCCCCAACTCGTCCAGCTGCCCTCGTACACCAATGCCCGCGCGGAGAGCCCCAGCTGCGCGAAATTCTCTCGTGCGAGACTTGCGGCCGCGGTGCTTGCCTCGACGCCGGTGCCGGTCACGCGCGGTCTCTGCGACAGCAATGCCGCAAGCAGGCATCCGGTGCCGGTGCCGAGGTCAGCTACCCGCGCTGGCACCCCCTTCGGCAGCAGGTCGAGTGCGGCTTCCACCACGATCTCGCTGTCCGGCCGCGGCACCAGCGCCCGCGCGTCCGAGCGGATCTCGAGGCCGTAGAAACCTGTATGACCGAGGATGTGCTGCACCGGTTCGCGCGTCAGACGCCGGGCCAGCGCTGCGGCAAACGCGTCTTCCACCGCTTTCGGCACCGTTTCGTTGCCTGCAGAGATCAATGCCGCGCGCGTGTCGCCGAACGCCGCCAGCATCAGCAGCATCGCATTCTGGCGGGGCTCCTCAATGCCTGCGTCAGCCAGCGCTTTCGCCGCCGCGCGGATCAACTCGTCATAACTCGGCGCCGTCATGGTAAGGGTCTCAGCCCGCATCCATGGCCGCCAGCTTGCGCGCCTGGTCTTCCGTGATCAGAGCTTCCACTACATCGTTCAGCTTGTCGCCGGTGACGATGCGGTCGAGCGAATAGAGCGTCAGGCCGATGCGATGATCGGTCACGCGGTTCTCCGGATAGTTGTAGGTGCGCACCTTCTGGCTGCGGTCGCCGGTTCCGACCATGCTGGCGCGGGCTTCGGCGCGGGCAGAATCGCGCTCATGGCGAAGTTTTTCGTAGAGGCGGATCTTCAGCTGATCCATCGCTTTCTCGCGGTTGACGTGCTGCGACTTTTCCGAGCTCGTCACCACGATGCCAGACGGGAAGTGCGTGATGCGCACCGCCGAGTCGGTCTTGTTGACGTGCTGACCGCCAGCGCCCGACGCGCGCATTGTATCTATACGGATGTCTTCAGGGCGCACATCGATCTCGATGTTTTCCGGCGCGGGCAAAACGGCCACGGTCGCGGCAGACGTGTGGATGCGCCCTTGAGTCTCCGTGGCCGGCACACGCTGGACGCGGTGCACACCGCTTTCCCATTTCATCCGGCCGAACACGCCGTCGCCGGATACGTTGGCGATGATCTCCTTGTAGCCGCCCGCCTCCCCTTCAGAAGCATCGACGATCTCCACCTTCCAGCCGTTCAGCTGCGCATAGCGCATGTACATCCGGTAGAGGTCGCCCGCGAAGAGGGCTGCCTCGTCACCGCCGGTGCCGGCCCGAACCTCCAGCACGATGTTGGCCGCATCATCGACGTCCTTGGGCAGGAGAAGGATCTGCATGTCCTGCTCCAGGGCCGGCAGGCGTTCCTTCAGGTCCTCGATCTCCATGCGGGCGAGATCGGCCATCTCGGGATCACCCGAGGCCGCGAGCGCCTCGGCTTCGGCCAGTCCGCGGCGGGCGGCCAGCACATCGCGCGCCTTCTCCACCACGGGGCGGAGTTCGGCGTGTTCCTTGGACAGGGTAATGATCTCTTTGGAGTCGGAGGTCGCGCCCATACGGGCTTCGACCTCTTCGTACCGGTCGATCACCTGCTGGAGGCGTGTAACGGACAGGGAGGGCATGGCCCGCCCTTTAGTCCGGTTTCACGCCGCTTGGAAGCCTTACAGCGCCGCAGGCATCGTGAAGATGCGCAGGGCTTCCTTCCCGGCCAGGAAGAACAGGCAGAAGGACGCTGCCGCAAACACGAGGAACCGAAGGGCCACCTTGCCGATCACGACCTGAACAAAGGAGTGCAAAATCCGGAGGCCGACATAGATCCAGGCCACCAGACCCGCCAGGTTGTCGTTGCCCCCGGTCAGCGCCATGAACAACATCAGGGCGTAGAAGATGACCGGCTGTTCGTGAAGGTGGTTGTAGTTGTCGGCGGCCGAGCGGACATGCGGGGGCAGCTTGTCACTGTAGGTGCCGGGATGGCGGGCATCATCCGGGTTGATCTTGTATTTGGAAAACGCCGGCAGGCGCAGCGCATACATCCAGAACCACATCACGCAGGTCCACAGGACCAGCACGAGCACTGGCTTCAGGAAATCAACGTCGATCGTCACAGGTTCAGCCTCCCAACTGAGTGTCGGGACGACCTTACCGGGGCGCCTGCGCGCTTGGCAACACGGCCGCGCCCGGCACTGGCCGCGCCCTCAGGAATTCGATGAAGGCCAGCACATCGTCATCCACGATGCTGTGCCCGCCGGAGCGCATCCACCAGACGATGCCGTCTGCAGGATCGAACGTACGCATGTCATCGCCGCTGATGCCCGGCACGCCATAGGCCGACCATACCGCACTGGCGGCCTGGGCCGCACGGAAACTCGAATTCGGGTCCGACCAGACATCCCGTCGCGCATTGCCGAGGAACAACCGCCGCGGCGCCACAAGCGCCAGCACAAGATGCTGGTCGAACGGCAGCGTGGACGGGTTGCGCGCATAGGCTGCCGCTGTAGGCGCCAGCCAGTGCGGATAGGATTTCACCATCCGGTCCAGCCGCTCGCCCGTGCCCGAGCGTGACAGCGATGCGCCCGCAAAGCCGGTCTGATGGGCAATCACCGCTTCGATGCGCGGGTCCCATATGGTCGCCAGAAGCGCCGCCTTGCCGTGGCGCGAGTGACCCATGATCGACGTATGGCGCGTATCAACCCGCGGATCGTCTTCCAGCACATCGATGGCTGCCGAGAAAGCATAGGCCCAGGCCATCAGCGTACTGGTCGGGTTCACATCGCCGCCAAGACCCGCAAGCGCATCCGGCGCCAGTCTGGTACTGTCAGGAATGAAATCGCTGGCGTGGAAGCTCGCATAGACGAAACCCGAATCGAAATAGAGGCCGACCGGCGCCTCGGCGATATATTCGCCGAACAGGGTTTCCACGATGAAACTGCCGATCACACCATAGTCGCGTACCGTACACGGATCACCATCCTCGCTGGTCACCGCCTCGCCGGGAAAGGTTGCGCAGTTGGAACTGAACGTCTGGCTGAGCACCAGAGGATTGCCCATTGCCGCGGCCGGGAACGCCGCCACCAGCTGGAAGGTCCGCGCGCCGTCGCCGCGGCCGATCGTGATGTCCAGCTCTTCGAGCGTGCCGCGCCCGTCAAGATAGTCCGGATTGATGATCCGCCAGTCGCTGATCGATACCGGGAGACCTTCCGGCCAGGGGCCGTACAGCGTGTCTTCCAGCATCTGCATCGCCTCGGCCCGCCCTTCGGGGGTCATCAGCCGGTCAATGTCGAGGACTGGGACTGGCTCCGGTTTGTTGGCCGTGTCGAGGCTCGCATAGTTGAGCCCCAACATGGTGCAACTCGTGGTGACGAGCAGCACGAAGCCTGCGAGCAGCGTCAGCCCGATCCACCGCAAAACCCGGAAAAACATGACGACGCCTTGCCCCTTTGAAACCGGGCCCAGTGCTAGCCAATTCCGGCCGATCCGCCCAGCCGTCCTGCTTGCCACTTGCGTCCGGTAGCGGTCACGTTAGCGTGTTTTCATGAAGATTGTCAGCGGACTTGTGGGACTCATCCTCGGCGCGGCGCTTGGCCTCGGCAGTGCGCTGGCAGCGGCCGGTATGATCGGCCCCGGCATGCAACTCGGCGGCGCGGTCGACGTGTCCGGCTGGAAAAGCGACTGGACCATCGGCTCGGAGGCCGCCAATCCGTGGACACGCGCGCGTGTCGCTCGCCACGGGCTGTTGGCGCTGACAAAGGATGAGGCAGTCTATTTCACGCGCAACACCGATGACACCGGCGCCCGGCTGGACGAGGCCTGCACCTACCGGGTCAGCGGCGGCGCCCTGCCCGCGCAGTGGTGGTCGATCACGTTGTATGATTCGACGAGCTACCTGCCGCGCAATACCGACAACGCCCTTTCATTTGACCTGACGGACGCCGCCGCCACAGGCAGCAGCGAAGGCTGGGGCTTTACGATCGCCCCCCTGCCTGCCGGGAGCGAGTGGGTGTCCAGCCGCGAAGCAGGACAATTCGATCTGACGCTGCGCCTGTACAAGCCTACCCCCGCGCTGATCGAGAACCCGGTCGCCGCGCTGGGCGCGCCGGGCATCGAGAAGCTCGGCTGCGGGGAGGTCCAATGATGCGCTTGCCCGTGATCGGCCTTGTCACTTTTGCTGCTGGCTTTGTTGCCGCCCATTTCCTGGTACTGAACGCCCTGCCCGGCCAGATCATGTCGAAAGCCCGCGAACGGATGACCGGCACCGGAATGCCCATCCATCAATGGCAGATGAGCCCGCGCGTGACGCCGCAGACCCAGACCATCGTGCGCCCCTCGCCGGACCTGGCCTATGCCATCTGCCTGATCGACCTCAGCGATGGCCCCGTCAGGCTTTCCGTTCCGACCTGGCCGGAATACGGCTCGCTGTCGATCTTTGATGCGTCTACGGACAATATCTACGCCGGCTCGCTGGATGCTCGCATTCCGGGCGCTCCGGGTACGCGCACTGTCTTTATCCAGATGGAAGGCCAGACCGTTGAGCTTCCGGATGATGCCGATCTTGTGACCGTAAGTAATCCCGAAGCGCTCGCGCTGATCCGGCGTCTCGCTCCGTCGCAAGGCCTTTATGATGCCGCCGCCGCGCTGGTGCCGGTCAGCAGCTGCGGGCCGGCCTGAAGCGCTATTCCGCCGGAACCTGCTCAGCCTCGCGCTGGGCTTTCAGCTTCGCCGCCCGCTCTTCCACAAGGCGCACGATATGTTCCACCATATCGGCATTCGACACGTTGTGGTCCGCCCGTCCGTTCACGAACATCTTGCCGCTGTCCTTGCCGCCGCCGGTAAAGCCGAGATCGGTCATCGCCGCCTCGCCCGGGCCGTTTACGACGCAGCCGATGATCGACAGCGAGATCGGCTCGGATATATGTGCCAGCCGCTTCTCCAGTGTCTCTACGGTGCGGATAACGTCAAAGCCCTGCCGTGCGCAGCTGGGGCAGGCAACAATGTTCACGCCGCGCGTGCGAAGGCCCAGCGACTTCAGCATCTCGAAGCCGACCTTCACTTCCTCTTCGGGCTCCGCCGAAAGCGAAACACGGATCGTGTCGCCGATACCGGCCCATAGCAGCGCGCCCATGCCGATCGAGGACTTCACGGTGCCGGTCCGCAGGCCGCCCGCTTCGGTAATGCCAAGGTGCAGCGGCGCATCGGTCGCCTCGGCGAGCAGCTGGTACGCTGCCACGGTGAGGAACATGTCCGATGCCTTCACCGAAATCTTGTAATCGTGGAAGCCGAGGTCATCGAGAATGCGCGCATGGTCCAGCGCGCTTTCAACCATCGCGTCAGGGCACGGTTCGCCATATTTTTCGAGCAGATGCTTCTCGAGGCTGCCACCGTTCACCCCGATCCGCATCGAGCAGCCGTTCGCCCGCGCCGCCGCAACGACTTCCTTCACCCGCGCTTCGGAGCCGATATTGCCAGGATTGATGCGCAGGCAGGCTGCGCCCGCGTCGGCGGCCTCGATGCCGCGCTTGTAGTGGAAATGGATGTCCGCCACGAGCGGCACCGGGCTCGACTTGACGATCTGGCGCATGGCCTTCGTAGATTCCTCGGTCGGGCACGACACGCGCACGATGTCCGCCCCAGCCTCGGCGCAGCGCAGGATCTGCGCAATCGTCGCTTCGGCGTCCTCGGTGGGTGTGTTGGTCATCGACTGGACAGCAATCGGAGCATCGCCTCCGATCAGAACGTTGCCCACGCGGATCTGGCGGGACTTGCGCCGCTCGATATTGCGCCAGGGGCGGATCGGGTTGTGGCTCATGGCTGTTCAGCGCCTTTCCGGGCTTCCGGTCAGCACAACATGTGGCGCCGCGCGGGCCGCGCGTAAAGGGCCTAGCGGGTTGCGTTTCCGTTTGCCGCGGCGGGCGGCACTTCGGCCACTGTCGGGGCGGACACTTCGGCGGCGCGTACAAGCTGCTCGTCGACGCTGACCGAGAACACCTGCGCGCCTTCGGGCCCCAGCGGTCCGACCGTCAGGTCGCCGACGCGCCATTCAAAGGCGCCGCCGTTCCGGGCAGATACGGTCCAGCCGGCCTTCAGGCGCGGGAAATAGTTCTCGCCCTCTGCCATCGTGCGGCTGAGGAAGATCGTGCCGTCAGCGCCGCGCACTTCCAGCCAGCCCTGGCGAACCGCCACGATCTCGAGCGGAAGGTCAGCCGGCACGGCGGCCGAAGTCGACGCTTCGGCAAACAGGCTGTCACGGGCGCCGCTGACCGCCACGACGGTCGGCGAGACGACCTCCTCCGGGCCCTTGTTCATAATCAGGAATACGCTGAAACCGCCGGCCACGAACAGCACCACTGCGCCCGCAAGGGCGGCATAGATCGGCAGGTTCGTCTGTTTCTTGTTGATCTGGCCGATCTTCGGAACCGGGGCCGAGGTCTTCACCTCGTCCACCGCGCCGCACTCGCGCGTATAGCGCTGAACGACTTCCTGCTCCGGCAGACCCAGGTATTTCGAATAGGCGATCAGGTAGGGCACGAGATAGCCCTTGGCGATCGTCTGGAGTTCCATCCGTTCGATGGCCATCAGGAAGTTCTCGCGGATACGCGAATCCCTCGCGATCTCGCCGAGGTCGAGCAGCAGTGCCTCGCGCACACGGCGCAGCACCTGCCCCATGCGGAGCTCTTCGCCCTCATACTTGCCCGAGCGGAAAATTTCATCGGCGCGCTGACGGCGACCATAGTCGTCGAGCTGCCGGGCTGCTTCCGCAGAGATCGGCATCACATTCGAACGGTTCGTTCCGTTATCTTCCACCCGCCCAGTTTCCTCGGGTTTGTCGCTTGCCGGCTCAGGCGATACGTTCTGTGCCATTGTCTACCAGTCTCACTGCCGAATGCCGCCACCAAATGAAATCTGGGCAAGATCCGGTCCAGAGCTTACGTAGGGCCGTGTTCCTGCCGCCGCAACACGCTTTAGCTGTCAGCTGTGTCAATCCCATGCTCGGCGGCAAGTGCTAACACTTGGTTACGGAACGATCCGTTCGGTCTGTCCATCCGCTCGAAAAGACCGGCCCGGAAAGCGTTAAGATCGACCTCACGAAGTGCTTGCTTGACCGGACCAATAGCGGAAGCTGCCATCGACAGGCTGGTATAGCCGAGCGCCGCAAAACATAGCGCGACCGGGGGCGAAGCAGTCGCCTCGCCGCAGACCGACAGGCGCACTTTCCCGGCCTTGCAGGTATCCGCCACCATTTTGAGGAAACGCAGGGCGGCCGGGTCAACCAGATCATAGCGCTCGCTGACCGATGGGGTCATCCGGTCGGCGGCAAAGAAGAACTGCAACAGGTCATTGGTGCCCACAGAGAGGAAATCCACTTCCCCTGCCAGGTCCTGCATCGAGAAGCCGAGCGCCGGGGTCTCCAGCATGACGCCGACTTCCAGCTTCGAGGGTTGCACACCGGTACGTTCGGCGCTCCAGCGGATTTCTTCCAGGAGCAGCGCCTTGGCATCCCGGAATTCGGACGGCACGGTCACCATCGGGAACATAACGGTCAGCGGGCGGGCCCCGGCGGCGCGCACCAGCGCGCGCAACTGGCGGCGGAACAGGCCCTTGTGATCGAGCGCAAATCGGATCGAGCGCCAGCCGAGCGCCGGGTTCTCTTCCCGTTGCAGGTTAAGCGCGGGCAGCACTTTGTCGCCGCCCAGATCCAGCGTCCGGAACACGACCGGCCGGCCTGCGGCCCGGTCGAGCACCCGCTTGTAGAGGGCAATCTGGTCTTCGAGGCGCGGCAGGGATTCCGACACAAGGAACTGGAACTCCGTGCGGAACAGCCCCACTCCGTCGGCGCCCGCCTGGTCGAGCATGTCGAGATCAAGGTCGAGACCGGCGTTCAGCATCAATGAGACGTGCGTGCCGTCCTTCGTGGTCGCCGGCAGGCCCTTGAGGGCGGCATACCGCGCCTGCCGCTTCGAGCGCAGGGCTACGCGGGACTTGTACGCATCGTACACCGCATCGTCCGGCCGGATATGGACCGAACCGTCTTCGGCATCGACGATGATGTAGTCACCCTGCTCGATCCGGGTCGTCAGGTTATCGATGCCGCCGATGGCCGGGATGCCCAGTGCGCGCGCCACGATGGCGGCATGCGATGAGGCGGCCGCTTCTTCCATCAGCAGGCCGCGCAAGCCCACCTTGGCATATTCCAGCAGTTCCGCCGGGCCGAGACGGCGGGCGACCAGTACGCTCTGTTCGCCGCTTATCTTTGGTTTGCTTTCTTCCCCGCCGAGGACCCGCAACAGCCGGTTGTCGAGGTCTTCCAGGTCGTGCAACCGCTCGCGCAGGTAAGGGTCGCGCGCATTCTGGAGGCGCGCGCGGTGTTCGCGGCGGGCGCGGTCCACCGAGGCTTCGGCAGAGAGGCCCGACCGGATGCCTTCGTGCAGCTTCTCGGCCCAGGACGGATCTTCCGCGAGTAGCCGGTAAGCTTCCATGACATCGCGCGGGTCACCGCCGAGCGCCGCGCCATCAATCAGCATCATCCGGTCAATCGATGCGCGCAGCTCGATCAAGCCCTGATTCAGCCGTTCCGCTTCTGCGGCCATGTCGGTGGCAAAGAACTTGGCGGCCGGCACCACCGGATCGTGCAGCACGGCGCGGCCAAAGCCGAGGCCTTCGCAGAATATCCGGCCCTTTAGATTGCCGCCGCCCGGTCCGCGCGCGCGGCGCTCAGGCGCGCTCTGCGGGGCCGGCGCCAGTACCAGTGTATGGACGATCTCAGCCAGCACCATCGAGATGGTCTGCAGCGTGTCGATTTCTTCGTCCCGGTAGGTCCGCTCGGTCCGGTTCTGCACGACGAGCACACCGGTCACCCCGCCGGTGCGCAGGATCGGCACACCGAGGAAAGCGTGGAAGGGGTCCTCCCCCGTTTCCGGACGGTAGGAGAAAGAGGGATGGCGCGGCGCATCCTCGATCGCGATCGGCTCGGCCGTACGCGCGACAAATCCGACGAGGCCTTCGTTGGACGCCATCCGCGTCTTGTTGACGGCTTCCGGCTTCAGGCCTTCGGTAGCAATCAGCAGCAGCGTGCCTTCCGGCTCACGCAGGTAGATCGAGCAGACATCCGCCACCATGGTGGACGCGATCAGGCGCACCACGTGATCCAGCCGCGAACGTGTGTCTCCATCCTCCGCCATCACCTGGCGAAGGTTGTTCATGAGCACACGTGTGGCCGGCATATTGTAAGGCATGCTCTCCCGTTCGGGATGGCGGGTTATTCTGAATCCAGACCGAAGGCCGTATGGAGGGCACGGACGGCCAGTTCTGTATAGGGCGCGGCGATCAGCACGGAAATCTTGATCTCCGAGGTGGAGATGACATCGATGTTGATGCCCTTCTCAGACAGCGCCGTGAACATCTTCTCGGCAACACCGGTATGGCTTTTCATGCCGACGCCGATGATCGAGATTTTCGAAACGTCGCGCGTCACTTCCAGTCGCTCATAGCCCACATCGGCCTTCAGCTTCTCCAGCGTCTCGCGGGCAAACGGGCTGTCGCGGTCAGTGCAGGTGAATACAAGGTTCGCCTTGTCGGCCTCACGCGAAGAGGCCTGGACGATCATGTCGACATTGACGCCCGCCTTGGCGAGGGCCGAGAAGATCTTGGCCGACGATCCCGGCTTGTCCGGCACACCGTAGAGCGTGACCTTTGCTTCGTCCCGCGAATAGGCGACGCCGCTGACAACCTGCTTTTCCACGATTTCTTCCTCTGCACAGACAAGCGTTCCGGGGGATTCCTCGCCGGGCTTCACGAAGCTCGACAGCACCCG
>CAZXQD010000049.1:0-26605 GCA_964643405.1 uncultured Hyphomonas sp.
GGTCTTGGTGCGGAACACGCTCATCAGCTTTCCCTTCAGGTCCGGCCACTTGGACTTGTCCATTTGCGCGTCCCACTCGGACCCTGTCAGACCAGCCTTCTCACGCAGCAGGGCGTAGAACTGCGGCTCGATTGAACCGATGGCGACCCATTTGCCGTCCTTGGTTTCGTAGGTGTCGTAGAAATGGGCGCCGCCGTCGAGCATGTTGGCTTCGCGCTCGTCGGTCCACACGCCCATGGCCTTCATTCCGTAGAACATCGTCGCGAGGCTCGCGGCGCCATCTGACATGGCGACGTCGACGACCTGGCCCATGCCGCCGTTCTTGACGCTGAGGATGCCGGCGAGGAGGCCCATCGCGAGGTACAGCGCGCCGCCACCATAGTCGCCCACCAGGTTCAGCGGCGGACGCGGGCGGCCGTCGCCGTCGCCCATGGCATGCAGGGCGCCTGTGATGGCGATATAGTTGAGGTCATGCCCAGCGGCTTGCGACAGCGCGCCGGTCTGGCCCCATCCCGTCATCCGGCCATAAACGAGCTTTGGGTTGCGCTTCAGAACCTCGTCCGGGCCGAGGCCGTTGCGCTCCATCACGCCGGGGCGGAAGCCCTCGATGAGGCCATCGGCCTTCTCCAGCAGCTGCATGGCCACTTCGACGTCCTTGGGGTCTTTCAGGTTCAGGCCGATGGAACGGCGGCCCCGGCTCATGACGTCGGCAGCGCGGCCCGGACGGCCATCGCCCGGCCGGTCGATGCGCACGACATCCGCGCCGAGGTCCGACAGCAGCATGCCGCAGAACGGCCCAGGGCCGATGCCCGCGAATTCGACGATTCTGACGCCTGAAAGTGGTCCCTGGCCCATTGGATAGCCTCCCGAATTTGTCTTGCTAATGGCTGAGTTAGGCGAACTTTAAGTGTCGGAGCCGCAAAAGGAAGGGGTGCCGCCGCGTCCGCCGGTAGCCGTGTTTGTGGCGCCCTTTCGCATGTCCGATCTGTCCTTCCTCGATCCCACCATCGAAATCGCGGCAGAGGGCGCCCGCGCCGACTTGATCTTCTCCCGCCTGCGCGCCAGCGGTCTCAGGCCCTATTCTGCTGCCTATCCGTTGGATTTCAGTGCGCCCGACCCGCTGCTGATCGACATCGAGACCGCCACCCGCCCCGTCCTTGAAGCCCTCTCTCGCGCCGCAATGGTGCAGGTCCACCGCCAGGTCGTCCTGCTCGACACTTCCGGCGCGCCGCTGCCCACCTCTGGCGACGCGGTCTTCCTGCGTAGCGACCGCGACCTGCCGACCCTCAAGAGCCGCCTCACCGCCCTCGCCCGCCGCGCCAGCCGCCTCCGCGAGGCCGAGATTCGCCGCGACACCGCCGCCAGCTTCGGCGTCCGCATTCCCCTTGCAGACTTCAACGCCATCCCCTCGCTCCTCTATATCGGCGAGGGCTCACCGCTCTACCTGTCGCTGCAAGGCCCGCTACGCCACCGCGGCATCGACCTTACCGCCGCCATCAGCCGCGACACGGCCCGCCACTACATGGGCGAACGCCGCTTCGCGGCAGCATTGGTCGACCTCGAATCCTTTGGCGCAAACGCCGATGCCACCGCCCGATGGATCGCAGAGGAAAACGGCCTCGGCGCCCTGCCCATGATCGCGCTGACCCATCCGGACCTCGATCTCAACGCGCACCAGAACAGCGTCATCTCTCTCGCCACGGAAGTCGTTGACGCGGCCGGGCGCATGGCCACCATCGCCTCGCAGATCGAGACCGTCTGCCGCCGCCTCGCCGCCCTGGCCCCGGTCATGCCCGCCCCCACAATGGCTTCCATCCTCACCGACAGCACGACCGGCCTGTTCAGTTCCCGCTTCCTTGAATGCCATATCGCCCGGCAGATGGACGTCGCGACCCAGCGCGTGGAACCGCTCAGTGTACTGACCTTCCGGCTCGATCCCTCGCTCGCTGTCTCAGCCGTTGTCCAGCAGGCTTTCGCCGAACTGATCCGCTCCCAGATCCGTGACACGGATTGCCCCGCGCTGCTTGCACCAGGCATCTTCGTCATCTCACTACCCGCCACACCATTTCGCGGCGGGGTACGCCTAGCAGACCGCATCTCGGACGTCACAGCCCGTCAGGCCCCGTTAATCGGCGCGGGCTTTGGCTGGCGCGTGATCGAGAAGCGCGCCTATCATACACCGCAATCGCTGCTGGACGCAGGCCTGGCCGGACCAATGCTGCGTCCGCGCAGGGCGGCTTAATCTTCGCTCAGGAAGCCCGCCGACAGTTTCTTGCCCCATTTGTCGTCGGGAACGGCCGCCTGTCGCGTTGCCATACGCGCCACAGCATCCGCCGCCTCTGCCAAGGCCAGGCCGCACGCCGCTTCCAGCTCCTTCAGGAACGCCTTCACCAACGGAATACGCCGCTCGGGCGTACCGCTCAGGCCGGAATGAACCAGCTTCGAATCCGGGCGCAGCTTCAATTGGTTCGGGCGTGAGCGGACGATTTCCATCAGCTTCGCCGGATCCATGATCGTATCCGGTCGGAACGCAAACACTGCGCCCTTCTCTCCGCAATCCAGCTTGGAAATTCCTAGCGCCTTGCACTGAACCTTGATCGCCATCACATCTAGCAGCTGGCGCGTTTCATCCGGCAACGGACCAAACCGGTCGATCAATTCGGCTGCAAAGCTTTCGCGGTCCTGCGGTGTCACGATGTCCGACAGGCGCCGGTACAGCGACAGGCGCACGTTCAGATCCTCGACATAATTTTCGGGGATCAGCACGGCTACGCCAAGATTGATCTGCGGCGCCCAGTCGTCCGCCACTTCTTCCTCGTCCTTCGCTCCTGCCCTGAGCGCCTTCACGGCATCTTCCAGCATCGACTGGTAAAGTTCGACGCCCACCTCTTTCACCTGGCCGGATTGCTGGTCGCCCAGCAGGTTTCCTGCGCCGCGCATGTCAAGGTCGTGGCTCGCCAACTGGAAGCCCGCACCCAGTGAATCGAGCGATTGCAAAACCTTCAGGCGCTTCTCTGCGCTCTCGGTGATCACCTTGTCCCTTGGCGTCGTAAAGTATGCATACGCCCGAAGTTTCGAACGGCCCACGCGGCCCCGCAACTGGTAAAGCTGCGCGAGGCCAAACATGTCGGCACGGTGAATGATCAGCGTGTTCGCGCGCGGAATATCGATGCCGCTTTCCACAATCGTCGTGGACAACAGCACATCATACTTGCCATCATAGAAGGCCGTCATGATGTCTTCGAGTTCGCCGGACGCCATCTGCCCGTGCGCTACAATGAAGCTGACCTCCGGCACATGCGTACGAAGGAACGTCTCCAGCTTGTCGAGATCCAGCACGCGCGGGGCCACGAAGTATGCCTGACCGCCGCGATACTTCTCGCGCAGCAACGCCTCGCGCAAGGTAACGGTGTCTTCTTCAGTAATGTATGTGCGCACTGCAAGCCGGTCCACCGGCGGAGTCGCGATGATCGACAGGTCGCGAATGCCTGTCAGCGCCATCTGAAGCGTCCGCGGAATCGGCGTCGCGGAAAGCGTCAGGACGTGTACGTCCGATTTCAGCTCCTTCAGCCGTTCCTTGTGCTTCACGCCGAAACGCTGTTCTTCGTCAACGATGATCAAGCCGAGCCGCTTGAACTCGATTTCCTTGGTCAGCAACGCATGGGTGCCCACCACCACATCTATGCTTCCGTCTGCGAGCCCCGCTCGCACTTCGGCGGCTTCCCGTGCACTGACGAAACGTGACAACGGCCGCACGTTCAGCGGCCAACCGGAAAAGCGTTCCTCGAAAGTCTTGAAGTGCTGACGTGCCAGCAGCGTTGTCGGCGCGATTACCGCCACCTGCTTGCCGCTCATCGCCGCCACGAACGCGGCGCGCAGGGCCACCTCGGTCTTGCCGAAACCGACATCGCCGCACACGAGCCGGTCCATCGGCTTGCCCGAGGCGAGGTCGCCCAGCACGTCCTCAATGGCCGAAAGCTGATCTTCGGTTTCCTCGTAGGGGAAGCGCGCGGCAAACTCCTCGTAGAAACCCTGCCCCGCACTGACAGCATCTGCCCGGCGAAGCTGGCGCGCGGCCGCAATCTGCATGAGTTCGGCGGCCATCTCGAGGATGCGCTTCTTCGCCTTGGCCTTGCGCGTCTGCCAGCCCGCGCCGCCCAGCCGGTCAAGACTGCCTTCGGCGTCTTCAGAGCCGTAGCGGCTGATCAGGTCGATATTCTCGACGGGCAGGAAAATCATGTCGCCGCCAGCGTATTCCAGCTGCAGGCAGTCATGCGGCGCACCGGTCAGTTCCAGTGTGCGCAAACCGACATAGCGCCCGACGCCGTGATCGACGTGCACTACCAGGTCACCGGAGGTCAGCGACGTCGCGTCAGTGATAAAGCTCGCCGTCTTGCGCTTGCGCCGAGGCGCCGCGAGGCGATCGCCCAGCACGTCGGCTTCAGAAATCATTGCCACATTCGGCAAGGAGAAGCCCGCCTCGATCGGTACTTCCGCGACCGTGAAATCGGTCTTGAGGGCCGCTTCCAGCGTGTGCACCTGTGCGAGACCGGTCAGGCCATGATCGCCGAGCACGTTGATCAGGCGGTCGGCAGAGCCTGCAGACCAGGCCGCAAACACGACCGGCTTGCCGCCCGCATACAGCGCCTTGGCGTGGTCGATCACGGTCTCGAAAATGTTGACGTCGTTGCGTATCCGCTCCGGCGCAAAGTCGCGCCCGCGCCGTCCGCCCATATCGAAGGCAGAGCCTGAAGGCTCGTTGGGGCTGAAACGAACAACGGCGCGCTCCGCCAACCGCATGTCGAGTTCGTCGACTGTCAGGTACAGACGCTCCGGCGGCAGCACTTTCGCCGTGCGAACATCTCCGCCGCCCGCATCAAGGCGCGCCATGTGATAGTCGCTCGCCTGTGTCAGGCGCTCGTGCGCCGCTTCGCTCGATAGCGCGCTGAGGCCCCAGAGCGCCCCCTCGCCGACATAGCCGAACAGCGTGTCGAGATGCGAATGGAATAGCGGCAACCAGGCTTCCACACCTTGCCGGCGGATCGAAGCGCGCGCGGACTCGTACATCTGATCGCCGGAGGGCGGGCCGAACGTTTCGAGGAAACGGTCGCGGAACCCGCTCAGCACCTTGTCATCGAACAGGATCTCGCTCACCGGCGCGAAGGTCACGCCTTCGGCATTGCCAGTGGAGCGCTGTGTCTCCGTATCGAAGGTCCGCAGCGTTTCGACTGTGTCGCCGAAAAAGTCGAGCCGATAAGGCTCCAAGGCTGTCGGCGGGAAAATGTCGATGATGCCGCCCCGGATCGCGTACTCGCCCTGCTCCCGAACGGTGCTGGAGCGGACATAGCCGTTGAAGGCCAGATAGTCGGTCAATTCCGCGGCGCGGACGCTCTGGCCTTTCCTGATCGAGAAGGAAGCCCGCCGAAGCGTCTCCAGCGGCGGCACGCGCTGCACCAGTGAGCCCGCCGTAGTCACAACCAGCAGCGGGCCCTGCGCCGCCTCGTAGCGCGCAATCCGGGCCAGTCCCGCGCAGCGCCGCGCAGCCACCGAAGGCGTGGGGCTTATACGGTCATAGGGCAGCACGTCCCAACCCGGCAGGTCGGCCTGCTCGAGGCGGGGGGCGGCGAATAGCGCCATCCGCCGCGCCGCCTGCGCCAGCCGATCGTCTCGCGCGACATACACGCCGATACCGCCGCGCTTCACAAGCGCCTCGCAGAACGTGATCACGTCCGCGCCGAAGGGCGCTCCAGCAAAAGCAGCTGGGCCGCTCAGGGATTTCAGCAAATCAGCGGGGGTCATCGGCTCACCTTTTGATCCGGCTTCAGCCGGATTGCGCGGCGTATCGGAATGCGATCAGCTGGTCCAGCACCGGACCTGCATGGTTTGGCGGAACGGGCTTCTGGCCGATGAGCCACGCATAGACTTCCCAATCCGGAACGGCGAGCAAGCGCTCGAATTCGTCCAGCCCGGCCTCGTCCAGTGATTCGAGCGTGGCGTCGGCAAAGGAGCCCATCAGCAGGTCCATTTCGCGGAAACCCCGCCGCCAGGCCCGGAAGTTCAGCTTTTTTCGGCGGGTATCTTCGGTCATGCGCGGACTTCTTGCAGGGTCGGTTTCGTAGGGGCGGTCCACATGGACATATGGACGGTTTATGGACGGCCAAAGGCCGGCCAATGCAACATCTTAAGTCCACATCGGCCTGAGGAAAGTCCGGGACTGATTGTGCCACACCCCGGCTGCGCTTACCTTGCTGGCCCGATGCGTGACGAGCGGCTTTACCCCCTGTTTGCAAGCCTCGACACGCTCAGCGGTGTCGGGCCCAAGCTGCTGCCCGTGCTCCAACGCCTGTGCGGCGGGAACACGGTCTGGGACCTTCTGCTGCATCTGCCGGAGCGCTGGATCGACCGGCGGATACGCGAGCATTTCGATGAGACGGTACCGGGCGAGGTTGCCACGGTGCGCGGCGAAGTTGTCGTCCATCACGCGCCCTACAATGACAGGTCACCCTACAGGGTGCAGCTTGCTGACGAGACGGGCTTCCTGACACTCGCCTACTTTCGGGCCGATGCGCGCTGGATGAAGTCGCAGTTCCCGGTCGGCGCCATGCGCATCGTGTCCGGCCGGATCGAGGATTACAAAGGCGAGCGCCAGATCACCCACCCGGATTTTGTCGTCGACCCTGCCAGGGGCGACGCCCCGCCTGAAGTCGAACCCGTCTACCCCCTTACCGCCGGCCTCACCAATCGCCGCGTTCATACGTTCGCCCTGCAAGCCCTGCAAAAAGTGCCGTCCGACCTGCCCGAATGGTCAGATCCACACCTTGTCCAGAAAAACAACTGGCCTCCGTTCCGCAAAGCCCTTCTGCAACTTCACGCCCCAGACACCTACGAGGAAAAATCCTTTGAAATCGCGCGCGACAGGCTCGCGTATGACGAGGCGGTCGCGCGGGCATCGGCATTTTCGCTGGCAAGGGCCGCTCGGCGGGCCCGCAAAGCGCCGGTGATCAAGGCGCCGCCCAGCGCGGTGAACCGGTTGACCGATGTGCTGCCGTATCGGCCAACAAATGCGCAGCTGCGGGCGGCGTCGGAGATCAGCCGGGACATCGGCAGCGGCATACCGATGCGGCGCCTGCTGCAGGGCGATGTTGGCGCAGGCAAAACACTGGTGGCGGCGATGGCGGCGGTGGAGGCAGCGGCTGCAGGTTTCCAGTCCGCTTTCATGGCGCCTACGGAAGTGCTGGCGCGTCAACAATACGATACACTGGACGCGCTTCTCTCGCCGCTCGGCTATATCGTTGCCGCGCTTTCCGGGCGTGACCGGGGTAGCACGCGCGAGGGCACACTGATGGGGCTGTCCGACGGGACAATCCAGATTGTCGCCGGCACTCATGCGCTGTTCCAGGAGGCGGTCACGTTCCGCAATCTCGGCCTGATTATTGTAGACGAGCAGCACCGGTTCGGCGTGACGGACCGGATGAAACTGGCCGGCAAGTCCGACAGCCCGCACATGCTGGTGATGAGCGCGACACCTATCCCGCGCACCCTCGCACAGGCCGTGCACGGTGACCTTGACGTGTCGATCCTGGACGAGAAGCCGCCGGGCCGAAAACCGGTCGAAACCCGCGCCATTCCCGACACGCGCATCGAGGAAATCATCGAAGCGGTCGGACGCGCGGTGAAGCGCGGCGAGAGGGCCTTCTGGGTGTGCCCGCGCGTTGATGCGGATGAGGATGATTCCTCTGCAGTTGCGCGCCATGCCGCATTGCAGGACGAGCTCAGCATCCGTGTTGGCCTTGTGCACGGCCGGATGAAACCTTCCGAGAAGGACACCGCGCTGGAGGACTTCAGAACCGGCAAGACGCGGGTGCTGGTTGCCACAACGGTTATCGAGGTGGGCGTCGATGTTCCGGAAGCGACCATTATTGTGATTGAACGCGCCGAAGGCTTCGGGCTTGCGCAACTGCACCAGCTTCGCGGCCGGGTCGGCCGGGGTGATCAGCCTTCGTTCTGTATCCTGCTCTATCGCCCGCCGCTGGGCGAAACGGCGCGCGAACGTCTCGACACGCTTCGCCGCACCGAGGACGGCTTCGCCATTGCCGAGGCGGATTTCAGGCTGCGCGGCGCGGGCGATGTGCTGGGCGTTCGTCAGGCCGGGGCAACAGACTATCGCATCCTCGACCTGTCGCGCCATGCAGATTTCCTTGAAATCGCCGCCAAGGATGCAGAAGCCGTTATCGCGGCGGATCCCGCGTTGACAGGCGCGCGCGCGCAGGCCTTGCGAATAGCCCGTGAACTGTTGACCCCGCGTGTGACTTCCGATCCTGAGGCAGGTTCCTGACGTTACTTGCCAATGACCGGCGGAATACCATTCGTACGCGGATCATCCGGCACCACGAGACCATTCGACAGGATGATCTTGACGGCCTCTTCGAGGGTCATCTCAAGGCGGATGATCTCGGTTTCCGGGACATAGATGAGAAACCCGCCGGTCGGGGTCGGCGTGGTCGGTACAAAGATGCCCAGATAGTTGTCGCCGAGTTTCTGGGCCATCTCACCCTTTACCCGGTTGGCGATGAAACCGATCGCCCAGCTTCCTTCCTTGGGATACTGGACGAGTACGACTTCCTTCAGCTGGCCTTGCGAGTTGTTCTGGAAAATGTCGCGTATCTGGCGGAACACCGAGTAGATCGATTTGACAACAGGAACTTTCGAGAAAATCCGGTCGGTGCTGTCCACAAAGAACTTGCCCAGGAAGTTCGTGGCAACCGCCCCAAGCAGCGTCAGCGTAATCACGAGGATGATCAGGCCGAACCCGGGGACCGCATAGTCGAGATAGGTTTCCGGCCGCAAACTCGCCGGCAGCCTCGGGACGACAAAACTGTCGATCAGGTTGATCAGGAAATCGAGAATGATGAACGTTGCCACGATAGGCAGCGCGATCAGCATTCCGGCGATGAACCGCTCCCGCAGCCAGCGCGACAGCCTGCGGCGAGGCTTTTCCGGCCCGGGTTCCTGCTTCAGGTCTACCATCTCAGCTTCTCCCGGTGCACCAGCTTACTTCGCGTTACCGCTTGGCGACCGCCTTGTTCCGCGTAATTGTGGCGAAGATGGGAAACGGAATCGAAATCGAGAAGCCCCTGAATGAGTGGGCTGCCGCGCATTTTGGCGCAAGTGCGCGCGTGGAAGGCCTGAAACGCCTTTCCGGCGGTGCAAGCCAGGAAACATGGGCCTTCGACGTGGCCACGGCGGGCACTACGCATCCGCTGATCCTGCGGCGGGCGCCCGGCGGCGTAGCGATGGCGCGCAGCTCGGAGGCCGTATCCCTCGCGACAGAAGCCGCCTTGCTGGCCGCAACCACCAAATCCGGCGTCCGTGTGCCCGAGGTGCTGCATGTATCGCCGCCCGGCAGCGAACTCGGGGAAGCGTTCGTCATGCGCCGCGTGGCCGGCGAAACGCTGGGCCGCAAGATTCTCCGAGACGACGAATTCCGGATCGCCCGCACACGGCTGGCCAAGGACTGCGGCGAAGCGCTTGCAGGCATCCATGCCGTGCCGCTGAACGGCTTGCCGCCACTGCCGGTGAGCCATGGGGCCGACCAGATCGCGAAATACGAAGCCATCTATCGCAGCTATGAAATGCCCCGGCCCGTCCTTGAGCTGGCCTTTGCATGGCTGAAGGCAAACGCGCCGAAGCCCGCGACGCCTGTGCTGGTGCACGGCGATTTCCGGCTGGGAAACCTGATCGTCAACGCAGACGGTCTCGGCGCCGTACTCGACTGGGAACTCGCACATATCGGCGACCCCCGCGAGGATATCGCCTGGGTCTGCATCAATTCCTGGCGTTTCGGAAACAGCGAGAAACGCGCAGGCGGATTCGGCGATCTGGAAGACATGCTGGACGCCTATGCCGCGGCAGGCGGTGCCCGCTACACTACGTCCGACATCGACTGGTGGGAAATTCTCGGCAGCCTGAAATGGGGCGTGATGTGCATGACAATGTACGCAGCCTACAAGACAGGCGCCGACCCCAGCGTGGAGCGCGCGGCCATCGGCCGGCGCGTTTCGGAGAACGAGATCGACCTCATCAACCTGTTCGAAGGACTCGGCCGAAATGCATGATGGCCCCTCCGCCAAGGAACTGATCGAAGCGGTGAAGAACTTCATCGACAAGACGGCCGCGCCGCAGCTCACAGGGCACGCAGCGTTCCATGCGCGCGTAGCCTCAAACGCATTGGCAACCGTGCTGCGCGAACTCGAGATTCGCCCGGCGGCGGAAGCGGAGGAAAAAGCACGCCTTGAAAGGCTGCTCGGCACCACTGGCGAAAGCGCAAACCAGTTGAACGCCCTGCTCTGCGAGGCTATCCGAAATGGCAGCATGAACCTTTCGACAGAAGGGCTTCTGCCACATCTCAAATCGACCACAATTGCGCAATTGTCTGTCGACCAACCGGGCTATTCGGGGCTTAGAACCGCGGTCCGCTAACTTCGGGAACCGCGTGCATGAACAGAAAGATCGGCCTTGCTCTCATCGCCATCGTTGTGGCGCTGGCCGCGGGGATAACCGCCTGGTTCCTGCGCGACAAACCGATCGCAACCGGGCCTGCCCTGCCAAGCTTCGACTACGCTGCAGCCGATAGCTGGGCCGAGCGCCCTGAACTGCCGCCGCCCGCGGTTTGGGAAACGGGCTGGGACATCGACATCGTGCTTTTGGCGGGCGATGCGGCACTCGAGACCAGCGACAAGGAATCAGTCCAGGAACGCCGCGACGAGGCCGCAGAAACACTGGATGACCTTGCCGCCGCGTTCGATAAAGTCGGACCGGTTTATGCACCCTACCTGCGCGCCGCGAGCGTCGACGAAGACATCACCGCCGCACTCTCGCAATATCTGGCCACGGACAATCGTGGACGCGCCTTCCTTATCGCGACAGACCGTCCCCTGCCCGCTGCTGCCGTTCCTGCTTTCGAGGCGGACGCGCTGCTGCGCGACCGGTTTGGCGGCGTATTGTACTTTGGCAAGGAGAATGCGGAGGCCGGGTCTGTTGCGGAAGTCGTGCCCGCATCTATCTGTTCACGCCGCTACAAACCAGAAGAGGGTTGTGTTGCCATCGTGGACCTTAACCGTGCCGGCGGCGGATATGAAGTTTCCGGCGGCGAACGCCTCGTCAACGGGCTCATCCAATGGCTCAACGACTACGCCTCCAAGCTGGCCGAGCCGCTGGGCGAACTTGAAGAAGTGGAAATCGTCGACATACGCCGCCCCGGCGAAACGGATGACGCCGCGGGCGATACCCAGGACTAGGCCGCAGGTTTCTGCTGGTTCTCCGGGGCCGCTCGCCGGAACGGCTCCAGTTCACGGCAAGCTGCGTCAATCGCGACGAGGCGCGGAAATGCGGAAAGGTCCGTGTCGAAGCGACGGGCATTGGCCACCTGCGGCACAAGCGCAATCTCGGCAAGCCCTGGCGCGTTGCCAAACAGGAACGGCCCCTGTCCGATCTCCGCCGCCATCGATTCCAGGGCCGTGAAGCCGCGCAGGATCCAGTCCTGATACCAGTGCTTTATTGCTTCCTCACTCGCGCCGAAATCGCGGCGCAGAACAGCAAGCGGGCTTAGATTGTTCAGCGGGTGGATGTCGCACGCAATGATATCGGCGAACGCACGCGCCTGCAGGCGAACCCAGGGATCTGCAGGAAGCAGAGCCGGTCCGGGCAAAGTTTCATCGATCCATTCAATGATGGCCATGGACTGGCCCGCGATGCGACCGTCAACTTCTATTGAGGGCACGCGCATCTGCGGATTGATCAAACGATAGCGATCCGTGAGCTGTTCATCCGAGCCCGGCAGTATGTTGACCGGGATGGATTCGAAAGCTGCACCTTTGAGATGCAGGGCGATCCGCACACGGTAGGCCGCAGAGGAACGCCAGTAATCATAGAGCCGGATCATGCCAGCGCCTCGAGATCGAGAATTTCGAGCAGCGCCTCGCGGGCTGTTCGGCATTCGTCAGCGAACGCCGGATCAGCGAGGTCGGCGGGTGAAAGGCGATCCCTGTAGGTGGCGCGGATGCTGGATTGGAGTTCGTCGATCAGGTCTTCATCCAGAAGCACACTGGCATGGCAGGCAGCAAGCTCCGCCTCCGTCATCACGACACGCAGGCGCAGGCAAGCGGGGCCGCCGCCGTTGCGCATGGACTGGCGCACATCGACATAGTGGACGCGGCCAATCGGGCCATTGGAAAGCACAAGGCGCTCGCAATAGGCGTGGGCGGTCGGCGTGTCGCGCGTCTCGGTCGGCGCGATGAGGACAAGTCGGTCCTCTCCGGGCAGCTGCAGGAGCTGTGAGTTGAAGAGGTAGGACGAGATGGCATCGGCGAGCGGGACTTCGGCGTCGGGCACCATGACAGGTTTCAGATCAAACAAGCCCTCAGCGGCCTTGCGCAGGGCGGCCAGCGTGCCAGCCGTGTCCTCGAACGCGAACTCATGGAAGAAAAGCGTGTCCAGCGCGCCGACGCAGACGACATCATTGTGGAACGCTCCGGCCTCGATAGCGCGGCGAGCCTGGCGGGCAAAAACGGCGCGCCCGGAGTCCAGACCATGCGCACGGGCAATCGATTCCGAAGCGAGGCGCGTCTGCCGGGCTGGAAAGCCCGCTGCACTCTCCCCTGTCTCCCGTCCGTATACGAATAGCTCAACGCCAGTCGCGCCGTGTTCTGCTGCAAGACGCACATGGTTGGCCGCGCCTTCGTCTGCAAAATCTGCATGCGCGGGCAGCGCGCCGTGCACGGCGAAGCGGTCTTCGTCGGCGAATATCGAGATGAGGGTCGCCGTCGTATCGGGATGTTCGAGGCTGCGATGCAGCATGGTGGAGAGGTTTGCCGCCGTGAAATGCAGGCGGCGGTCGCCCGTATCTGCAGAAGGCGAAACAGTTGCAGCGTTAGCGGTCCACATGCTGCTGGCTGAATAGGCAGCTTTCAACAGACGCGGCGCGGTGCGCGCCGCAGCGCCGATGATCTCGGCATCGGAGCCGGTGAAGCCGGCCGCAACCAACAGATCGAAGTTCGGTCGCGCGAGCGGCGGCAATACGCCCTGCACGAGTCCCGCGCGTAACAGCGTGCGCATCTTCTCAAGGCCCTGAATGGCTGCCTCTCGCGGATTGGACACATCCCCCGCGTTTCGTGCACTGGCCAGGTTGCCGTCAGAGAGGCCGCCATAGTTGTGGCTCGGGCCGATCAGACCGTCGAAATTCACTTCGGTGGCGGGAGTCATGCTGTCGCCTCTACGATCCAGACGGCAGCCTTCAGGTGCGTGCGGCCTTCGGCGCTGGCAAGTCCGCGGATCTTGTCTTCCAAAGCACCGCGCACTTTCGAGGAATCTACGCCCTGCTCGGCCATCGCGCGCGACAGCGGACCAATTTCCATCATGAAGTCGGCCGTTTCTTCCGCACGGTCTCCAGGAAGTTCTATGGTTCCGTCCCAAGGCGTGATCCTGATACCGGACCATCCGCTGCCAATGAGCACCGTCTCCACAACATCCCGCGCGCCGAAAGCAAAAGGACCGGGCGCTCCCGGTGGCGGCGGGGTGGGCGGTTCCCTCAAAAACGGCATAGCCGCGATGACAGGCAGCAATGCCCATTCATTCTCCGCGAGAGGCCTCCAGCAGGCAAAGGCCAGCCGCCCGCCAGGGCGAACGCCTTTGCGGATGTTCGAGAACGCGGACGCCGGGTCTGCAAAGAACATCACGCCAAACCTCGATACAACAATGTCGGCAGCTGCCTCGGGCGTCCAGGCAGAGGCATCAGCGACGCAGAATTTGACGTCAACCGCGCGCGCCTCGGCGCGCCTTGCAGCCAGGGCGACGAGCGGTGCAGATACATCCACGCCTGTGACCTTCGCGCCCTTTGCAGCCACCGCGAAGGACAGCGCTCCGGCGCCGCAGCCAATGTCGGTCACCCGCTCGCTGGAACTCGGATTTGCAGCCGCAACCAAAGCGTCAGCAAAGGGCGTAAGCATGCGGTCCAGCCGATCAGCATCGCGAACCCATTTCTCGCCTGCGACACCGTTCCAGTAGTCAATTTGGGCTGTATTATCCATGTCGGCCTTTCAGGCTGGAAATCCGGGTGCCGTCATTCGAGCCGCCGCCGGTGCGAGCTGGCTCGCCTGCGGCCAGGCGCAATAATCGGCGGCATAGTACGCGCCCGGACGGAAGTTGCCAGAGAAGCCCGGGCCGCCGAACGGCATCGAGCCGCTTGCGCCGGCGGTTGGACGGTTGCGGTTCAGTACACCTGCGCGCATTTCACGATAAGCAACTTCCCACAAAGCATCATCATCGCTCACGAGGCCACCAGACAGTCCATAGCGTGTGGCATTCGCACGAACGATTGCCTCGTCGAACGTCTTTACACGAACGACCTGCAGCAGAGGGCCAAAGAGTTCTTCGTCAGGATAGCCCGACGCTTCCGTTACATCGATGATGCCGGGCGAGACAAAGCCGCCACCACGATCCATCCCCTCAAGCGCAAGCACGGGCCTTCCACCATGGGAAACCAGCATCGCCTGGAAGTCCAGCGCCTGTGTGCGGGCCTTTTCCGACACGAGCGGTCCCATGAAAATGTCTGGTTCATCCCATGCACCGATGCGGATGCCTTTCGCGCGCGCAATCACTGCTTCGACGACGGCATCGCCAAAGCGGCCTTCCGGCAGGATCAGCCGGCGGGCACATGAGCAGCGCTGGCCTGTGGTGAGGAAAGCAGATTGCGCAGCTATGTCTGCGGCGGCGTCCACATCGGCAGGATCCCAGACGATGAGCGGATTGTTGCCGCCCATCTCGAGCGCGAGGATGACATCCGGGCGACCTGCGAAATGCCTGTGGAAGTAAACGCCCGTCGTGGCAGAGCCCGTAAACAGAAGCCCATTGATGTCCTGGCCGATCAGTGCGGCACCGGTATCGCGCCCGCCATGCACGATGTTGAGACATCCCGGCGGAAGCCCTGCCGCCTCGAAGCAGTCCGCCATCAGCGCGGCAACGCCCGGGGCGAGTTCGCTGGGTTTGAACACGCAGGTGTTGCCCGCCAGCAATGCCGGGACGATATGACCGTTGGGCAAATGGCCCGGGAAATTGAAGGGACCGAACACAGCCATTACGCCATGCGGGCGGTGTGTCAGCTGCGCTGAGCCGAAGGCGGCGGCTTCGGTCTTCTCCCCGGCGCGCTCTTTCTGCGCGGCAATGGAGACGCCTATCTTGGCCTTCATCGTGGCAGCTTCCGCCCGCGAGTCCCACAGCGCCTTGCCCATCTCGCGGCTGATAACTTCTGCGATGGCTTCCGCGCGTTTGCCAATTTCCTCCGCATACTGCTGAAGGATGGCAGTGCGCTCAGCCTGGGGCCTGCGCGACCAGTCGCGGAACGCACGCCGCGCGGAAGAGACAGCTTCAGCGACTTCTTCAGCATCCGCCGCGCCGCCTTGCCAGGCTGTGCGGCCAGTCGCAGGGCAGGTCTTCGAGAAGCCATTGCCCTGCCCCTTTCGCCAAGTGCCATCGATATAGACGCCGCCAGCCATCATTTGCTCCGCATCCAGACCCGCCCTGGCGAGCCGGGTTTCAGCTTCAACGCATCCAGCACATCGGGCGACGCTACGAGGCCACTTTCGCCGCGCCGGGCAAAGCGACCGAGCGTCACGCGAAAATCCGGCAGCCGGTTGCTGGACAGGAGCCCCTGGCGCGCGTCTGCGTCGCCTTCGACCGATCCTGCCTCAAGCGTAACGACGCGGCTTTCCTGAATGGTGCGGATGTGCCGGCGCTGCGCGGCAACAAGCGGCCCGCCATCGAAGATGTCGACTGTACGGTCGAACTCGAAGCCTTCCCATTGCAACAGCTTGTAGGCACCGACGCCATCTGAGTGACAACGGCCAATCACTTCGCGGGCCTCGGGCGGAAGGAGGTCCACATAGATCGGATAACGCGGCATCAGGTCGACGATGAACTGGTTGTCGGTTGTGGCAGACAGCTTGTCCGCATCGGCGAAATCCATGCGGAAGAAATGCCGGCCGAGACATTCCCAGAATGGTGACCCGCCCTTGTCATCCACGACACCGCGCAGCTCCGCGAGGACGCGGTCGCTGAAGCGTTCGGGCGCCGCTGCCATCAGCAGGTAGCGCGACTGGGCCGCAAGGCGCCCGGCCCCGCCGCCGCGATGGTCGGGCTTGATGAACAGGGTTCCGACTTCCGTATACCCCACATATTCGTTCGTCAGCACCAGCGCATCCATGTCGAAACGCAGGTTGCCGGCAGCATGGCTCGCCTGCGCCAGCGTGATGATGCGATAGTTGAAAAAGGGCTGATCGATGCCAGTGCCCGCCTTGACGGCCGAACAACCAACCACATGGCCGGTCTGCACATGCTCCATCATCATCAGATACTTGCCGTACTGGAGATTTCGCTGGCGCCCATGGAACGCGCGGTCGGATTTTTCCAGTCGCTCGCGCAGGATCGGCTCATCAACCGGCAGGCTGGTAAATCCGGGTCCGGACAATTCGGCAAGCTGCATCAGGGCGTCCAGGTCGTCCAGCCGCGACGGACGCATTATGTAAGCAGTCGCCATGGCTAACGCCCCATCAGTTCCTTGATGCGCCGCCCGTCGATACGTCCATCCGCGAGCCGGTTGAGGATCAGCGCCGACAGGAGCGCGCGCTCCGGGAAACTCTCTGTAATGACGAATTCTTCGGAGGAGTGGATGCGCCCTCCGCGCACGCCGAGAGTGTCCACGTTCGGCACGCCGGCCGCGAAGATGTTATTGCCTTCGCAGACGCCGCCCGTGTCGACGAACTCGATGTCGAGACCAATGGCGCGGCCTGTGGCGTGAACCGCATCAAAAAGGGCCTGCTGAGCGGAATTGCGAGGCTTCGGCGGACGGTAGAAGCCACCATGCAGATGACCGTGGATGCCGTCGCGTGCCACGGCCCGATCAAACAGGCGGCGCACTTGCTGCGTGGCCCATTCAGCCGACTGGGCATCCGGCGCACGTGCGCCAAACCGGACGATGGCGAGATCCGGCACGATATTGACTGGCGCGCCGCCTTCAATGGAGCCGACATTGAACGTCACGCCGTCGAACTGGTTGTTCAGCGCTTCGAGGCCCACAACGAGTTCGGCGGCGGCTTCGATGGCGCTGCGGCCTTCTTCCTTGGCCCGCCCGGCATGCGCCGCGCGGCCGTGAAGCACGATGTCGAACACGGCAGAGCCTTTGCGCCCGCCGGCCATTGCGCCCGTTTCCATTGCGGGCTCGTAGGTCATGCCGATCAAGGCACCAGCCGAGGCAGCGCGGCGCAACGATTCGGCGCTCGCGAAGTTCCCGATTTCTTCGTCTGGCGTTAGTACGATGCGATAACCGAGACGGTCCTTAAGGCGACCCGCCTCGAAGGCTTTCAGCGCCTCAAGCATCACGCAGATGCCGCCCTTCATGTCTGCCATGCCTGGGCCATTCACCCGGCCGTCCGGGAGGTCCGTCACCGTCTCGAAGACTCCCGGGGAAAAGACGGTATCGTAGTGGCCGGACATCACGACCTGAATCGGCGCATCCGGGCGTGACGTGATTTCAACGATCGGCCCTGTATGGGTTTCAGTCGACTTTCCGTCCGAGCCGACCGTTTCAAACCCGGGCCCTTCCGCGAGCGCGATCTTGGCCTCGAGCGCTGAAAAAGCGTCCGCGAGCTTCGGCGCGAAACGGCGCAGGCCCTCGGTGTTGAGACTTCCGGTATTGTGCGCAGACCAGCTGCGCGTGCGCGCCACCATATCCGGCGCGGCAGCGTAAAGGCGCTCGCGGGCGGCCTCATCGTCTGCGGTCAGTTTTGCAATGTCTGTCATTGGACCTTGGTTTCACAGCTGGAACGGGGCGGCAAGCCTTCGCGGTCCCGGCCCAGACAAAAACGGCCCGGCATTGCTGCCGGGCCGTCTGAGTGCAGTCGTTTCCAGCGATTACTGGACGACGATCGTCACTTCCGAACGACGGTTCAGCGGCTCGCGCACGCCGTCGTTGGTTGCCTTGGCCAGAGCGGTTTCGCCCTTACCGGACTTGTCGATCGTCGCGGTAATGCCGCGCTCAGCAAGTGCAGCGGCAACGACGTCAGCGCGGCGAACCGACAGACGCTCGTTGTAGGCCGAGCCGCCCGACGTGTCGGTGTGGCCGACGATCGTTACGGAACCAGCCGAGCAACCCGTTGCAGCTGCGATGTTCGCAACGGCCTGGTCGATAACGGCCGAAGCCTGGCTCGTCAGATCCGAGCGATCCCACTCGAAGTACACCACGAACTCCTGGCTGAGCGCCGAGCACTGCTGCTGGACCGTCTCAGTCGTTTCCACCGGCGGAGGCGGCGGCGGCGGAGGCGGCGGGGGCGGCGGAGGCGGAGGCGGCGGCGGAGGCGGCGGGGGCGGCGGAGGCGGCGGGGTCACGCCGAAGGCGTAACGCAGGCCGACCGTTGCCGTGTGATCCGTGTACTCTGCGTCATACTTCGTGCCGCCATGCTTCCCTTTGAAGCGGAAGTTGTCGGTGGCGAAATACTTGTAGCCGACGTCCATGGTCAGGCGGTCGGACAGAGCGAAGCCAACGCCGAGGAGGCCCTGATAGGCCAGGTTGGTGCTGGTGCTGCTGAAGCCGTTCCGGGCGTTCAGGTTCGGCGAGGTACCGGAAACACGGTTGGTCGCCTTGGCATCCAGACGTGCACCACCGAGGCCGACGCCGATGTACGGACGGATAACGCCATCCTTGTTGAAATCGTAGATACCATTGATCATCAGATCGGTCAGCGAAGCGTAACCGTCAGCATTGGCAGTCGAGCCCGGCAGGGTGCCGTTGATCGCATCGGAAACTTCGAGGTCGCCGGTGCGGCGGCCCAGAGCGCCTTCAAGGCGCAGGCCGTTGTCGAACGAGTAACCGAGGCCGAAGCCGAGGCCAAAGAGTTCAGACGCGTCCGAATCACCAGCGATCGAGCCAGCGAGGTCTTCCGTTGCCGGGTCGTGGTCGAGGCGGCCATCAAACGTGTATTGGAGGTCAGTACGACCGTACCAGCCCTCGGCGTGTGCAGTAAGACCGGCAGACGCAAAGGCGGCCGCGGCGGTCGCGCACATCAGAGTTTTCTTCATAATCAATCCCCTTTTGTGTGCCGATCGACGGAATTGTCTTCGGCCGCTAGGTTCATACGGGTAAACCGCATTTTTCGGTGGTAATCCGTTTTTCCCGAATCTGCGAGCGAAATTCCGGAGAAAATCGCCGCTTTCCGTGGAAAAATCCGCTTACCGCGACCCTTTTGCAACAGGTTCCCGACACCGTCAAACCAAGGTACTAGCCCCCAAATTGAACAGCCCCGCAGCAACCCGGCGCCCGGTAATAGGTTCCACGAAAACATCGATTTTCTAGATTTTTCGTTCTTTTGTTGTTGGGACGACAGAATTCAACTTGGCAGCCGACGCATTTCCCACCTCCGTCCGCCCTTGGCAGGACAAACTCGGAATCCGTTGAGCCTCCAGGATTCGCCTGTCGCGCGAACCCCGAATCCGGATTGTTTTGGGGGGAGATGGTACCGCCTCTCCGGCTTGAACGGAGGACCTCTGGTTCCACAAACCAGCGCTCTAACCAACTGAGCTAAGGCGGCAACTCGGGTTTCGCTTACAGGCGGGCCGCGGCGGTTTCAAGGCCGCGAAGCCGCCCGATGGGCGAGATTCTCAGACTTTGACGACCTGGTCGAACTCGAGATCCACCGGGGTGCCGCGTCCGAAGATGGAAACGGTCACTTTCAGGCGGCCATTGGCTTCGTCGATCTCCTCAACAGCGCCCTCGAAGCCTTGGAACGGGCCGTCATTGACCTGCACCTGCTCGCCGATTTCAAAGCTGACGCGGGGACGCGGACGCTCGGCCGAAACGTCGGTCGATTTGCCAAGGATGCGGTCAACCTCGCGCTGGCGGACTGGCAGGGGCTTCTTGCCGCCTTCCGCGCCGAGGAAACCCGAAACCTTCGGTGTGTCCTTCACGAGGTGATAGATATCGTCGGTCAGCTGCGCTTTCATCAGCACATAGCCGGGGAAATAGCGGCGCTCGACGGTCTTTTTCTTGCCGCGGGCAACTTCGACAACTTCCTCGGTCGGGACTTCGATTTCTTCGATCAGGTGCGTCAGGCCCTTGCGTTCGGCCTGCTCGCGAATCGACCCCGCAACCTTCTTCTCGAAGTTGGAATAGGCATGGACGATATACCACTTGGCTTCGGGCATGGGCCGAGCGCGCTCCTGCTGGTCTGTATTCGTTGAGAGCACCGTCAGGCGCCCCGGATGAAATTCACGAACCACATAATGAGCTGGTCGGCCGTGAAAAGAAAGATTGCGATCAGGATCGACATGATGATCACGAAGATCGTCGCCTGGATGGTTTCCTGACGGGTGGTCCAGGTCACCTTGTTACCTTCGGCACGCACCTGCGCGAGGAAGGTCAGCGGGCCAACCCGCTTTTTCTTCTCTTTCGGCGGCTGCGCGGCTTTGGTCGGCTTCTCGGCCATCTGGTCACTCATTGTCTGAAACGCGGGCGGATAACCCGTTTGGGCCCCGGCGTCCACGCCTAAAGTGCACGAAAACGCCTCACCCGTGATGTGGGCGGGCCTCCCGCCTGCCGCAAGGGCCGCTATGCCCGCCGCCGCCACCTGCCCCGCTTCAGGCTTTACCAAGGTGCTCCGCAATCCGCTGGTTCGCCACCAGCATGCAAATCCCCGTCAGGACCGTGGCGGCCGGCACCATCAGGAGAGCGATCCCAAGTCCGTTGGCCAAGCCTGCCCCGGTGGCCGCGTCGCTTGCAAATCCCACAATGACCGGGCCGAGCGAAGGCCCTAGCAGGCCGGAGCCTATCATCACGAGGCTGGAGGCCTGCGCCTGCCGTCCTTCTCCAGCAACGAGGTGGGCCGCGCCGAAAGACCACGGCAACAGGAAGGAGAACGACAACATGGTCGGCACCATCAAGGCGACCGATACCAGACCTGATGGCGCGAAAAGCGCTGCGGTCGTTGTCACGCTGGCGATCAGGAACAGCACTGCGGGCGGCCCGAGCACCCTGCCCCGACCCGACTGCACTGCGCGGTCAAACCAACGTCCGCCGATCAACGTACCGAGGATACCCATCAAGCCCTGCAGCAGGCCAAAAGCAAGGCCAACCTCGCCGGTGGACTAGCCATACGTCCGCATCAGGAAAGGCGCAGCGAATGCGTAGAACGGCGCGCCGGCAAAACCGATCACAACCGAGCCGATGAACAGCCAGCGGAAAGCTGGCGACGCAAGCAGCGTCAGACTGGAGCGGAAAAAGGGTTGTGCTTCGACCGCGCTACGTTTTTGCGGCGGGGTCGGCCCGGCTGCGAAGAACAACAGCAGCATGAGAAGCGCGCCGATCGCGCCAGCGCCGTAAAAAGCCATCCGCCAGCCATAGGCATCGCTAACGGCGCCTCCACCTGCAAAGCCGACCATCGCTCCCAGCGGTATGCCCATCGAGAAGACGCCGATGGCCAGCCCCCGCATGCCGGGCCGGATACGGCGAACAATCAAGGCATGACCGCCCGGAACAGCTCCCGCCTCCCCGAACGCTACCCCAAACCGGGTTATGGCGAGAAACATGAAACTTGGCGCCATGCCGGCCAGAGAAGTCATTGCGCTCCACACGACAATGCAGAACACGAGGACCAGGCGCGGAGACCCCCTGTCGGCGAAACGCGCCAGTGGAAGTGACATGAGCGAATAACAGACCGCAAAGGCGATGCCCGCGACTAGACCGAGTTGGGCGTCGTTGAGCCCCAGATCGGTCTTGATGGCTTCTGCCAGGATGAAGGGAAGGATGCGATCGATCTGGCAGAGCATGCTGACAAGCAGCAGGACCAACAACAGGACCCAGGCGCGCGGGCCGGACAGGTAGTCCTCAGACGAAGACAGAGGTGCAGGCTCGGACGTCCGACGGGTTTGGGAGGAAACGGCATCTCGGAACGTCATGCGGCCTGCACCTCGCGGATGCGAGGGCAATCGAAGGTCACGCCAGTCAGGTCTGCAGAAACATTCCAGAGGCGCACCGCCGTGTCCGCATCTGCGGCGCGCGCCGGCACCTTTGATGGCGCCGGATAGCCACGCAGCTCCGCCGGGCCATCAGGGCCGTAGTAGCCACCCGGTTTGGCCTCGTGTGATGTCGCTGCATAAAGCGTTGGCAACGCACCTTGCCAGGGCGGCTGGAACATCATGCGCGCCAACCTGAAACGCAGACTGAGATGAGTGCGCCCGGGAGAATTGAGCAGGAGCTCTGTTCGGGAGACGCCGGGATGTGCAGCAATGCTGGTGACGCCCCAGCCACCCGCAACGCTGCGGCGATGCAGCTCGAGCGCAAAGATCAGACAAGCGATCTTTGACTGCGCGTAAACGGGCATTGGATCGTAGGCGTGCAGTGCCTGAAGGTCATCGAAGTCGATGGCGCCCTGGCGCGCGGCGATGCTGGAAACCGTCACAACGCGCGGATCTTTCCCCTTCTGCAAAAGAGGCATCAGATGCCCGGTCAGCGCGAAATGACCGAGATAGTTCGTGCCAAGCTGGAGCTCAAAGCCGTCCCGTGTCTCCAGCCGCTTCGGCGGCACCATCACGCCGGCGTTGTTTATCAGCAGGTCGAGCGTGTCGGTCTGCTCCCGCAGGCGGACAGAGAACCGTTCAACAGATTCGAGACTCGCAAGGTCCACCTGTTCAAACCAGACCTTGCTCGACCGGCTCTTCGCCTGGATCCTGCCGATGGCTTCTGCACCCTTCTGCGGATTCCGCCCGGCGATGATGACGCGGGCGCCGGCACGGGCGAGCGCAAGTGCATCTTCATAACCGAGGCCACCGGTTCCTGTGACGACGGCGGTTCGCCCGGTTTGCGAGGGTATTTGGGAAGCGGTCCATTTTGTCATAGGCTTGCCTTTTCATGAAGTCGCACTTGGTGTAATATTATTTTGCACTTAGTGCAATATTACATCGAGGATAAATTATGGCGCCCGGCGCAAGCGACACTTCATCCGGCGGAGGACTGCGCGAACGCAAACGTCAGGAGACGCTGCAGCGCATCACTGCGGCTGGCATGCGCCTCTTTATCAAACAGGGTTACGACCGAACGACACTCGATGAGATCGCCGCGGAAGCTGACATCTCGCGGCGGACGTTCTTTTACTATTTCAAGTCCAAGGACGACATCCTGCTGTCCATGCAGCGCAGCAACAGCGACAAGCTGGCGGCTGCCGTCCGAAGTGCACCCAAAGGAAAGAAGCCACTCGACACGATCCGCGATGCGGTCATCCAGCTATGTGAGGCGATCCCGGCCAAGGAGATGATTGCCATTCACCGCCTCATGCGTTCCAGCGAAGCGGTACAGGCGCGCAAGCACGCAACCTACGTCGAGAACGAGACAGCGATGGTCGAGGCGCTGCGGGAAAGGTTCCCCGACCCGAAGCACGAGACAAGTCTGAGAGTGGCCGCGATGATGTCAGTTGGTGCGATGCGTCTCGCCGTGGAAACACTTGACCGGGAGAATGGGAAACGTCCGCTCCCGGACATACTGCGCGAGATATTCGAAACTTTGGATACGGGCATCTGAAATCGCACTCGGCGCTAGGCTGAAACCAGCGCCTTGTACGCGTGCCAGCTCGCCATGCCGACGACGGGAAACACCACGGCGAGCCCGGCAAAGGCAAAGCACACTCCGATCCCCGTCAGGAATACGATCAGGAATGCCCAGAGGAGCATCGGAAAGAAGTTACGGTTAACCGCGCGAACACTGGTCGCCATGGCCATGAACACATCAAACCGCCGATCGAGCAGCATGGGCGCCGCGACGGATGCCAGCGCGTAGTTGCAGAAGGCGACGAGACCGCCGGTGACGAGCCCGGACAGGATCATCAACTGCCCATTCGTCTCAAGAAAGGCAAAGTGCAGGAATTCCGCACGCCCCTGATGGATGCGCCAGGTCGAGAGGGCGTAAATGACCTGCGCTATGCGGGTCCACAGGAAATAGAGGAAAACGAGAAGCAAGCCGAGCAGCAATGCGTCCCGGCGCGCTGCATCCCTCACCCAGAACATTTCCGGAAGCGTGGGCCGTCTACCGGATGCGAGCGCGCGAGCCGCAGCATAGAGACCCATGCCAAGCATCGGTCCGACCAGCAGGAAACCGCCCAACAGCACAAAGAACCAGCTGGCGGAGCCGGTCGTGTAGAGTGCCCAGAAGATGCCCGCGCTGATTCCCGAAAGGATCATTCCATATAGCAGGGAAGGCATCGGAGCAGCCCGGAAGTCGCGCCAGCCGGCAGAAAGCCAGTGCAGCGGCGCGAGAAGCGGAACAGTTTTTATAGCCGGCAGCCGCACCGGCTCTGCAGGTACAGGTGTATCGTCCAAAGTCCCCTCCCTCGCCTGTTGGCTCTGGAGGCAGAATGGGCGCCAAATGTGCTGCCCGCATCTCCGGAAAACTACGTATACGGAGGGACAGTTGTGTCAGAAATCGCGGTAGAAGCTGACCAGGTCGCTGTCGGCATCGCCGGTGCCCATGATCAAGCCCCGCAGCACCTGAGCCGCCATCATCGAGAAGGTAATGCCGTTGCCGCCAAACCCCATTGCTGCATAGCAGTTCGGCATACCGGGAATCCGGCCAACCGTCGGCGTACCGACCGGGCTGTCGCCGAAGGTTCCGGCCCAGGCATGGGTCGGCGTCACATCAAGTTCGGGAAGCAGAGCTGCGAGCTTTCGCGCAAGGGCATCGGTCTTGGCGGCGATCTTCGCATCGCGTTCCTCGGCGTCGCTGATCTCCTCGTCTTCCCCGCCACAAATGACTTCGCCGGCCGGCGTCGTGCGGATGTACAGGTAAGGATCTGCCGCCTCCCAGATCAGCGCTGCTGTCGGCCAGATGTTGCGCGGCTGCGCCTTCGTCGAGATCGACCAGCTGGAGACAAGCTTGTTGCCCTTACGGGGAATGCCTTTCATCAGTTCGTACCCGGTGGCCACGACCATATGGCCGGCCCGGATTTCGACATCCTCGGTTGTCCGGACGACAACACCGGCAGCGGACGGATCTACACCGACGATTTCGACCGGTGCATACATCCGGGCGCCCTGCGCAAGGGCCGCATTGAGATAACCGGTCGCGAGACGGCGGGGATCGGCCGTGTAGTTCCCGAAGCTCAGGATGGCGTGACGGCTGGAGATGCCGAAGCGCGCCTTGACGGCAGCAGGCTTCAGCAGCTCAACTTCAAATCCCGCACGGCGCCGGGCGTCTGCCTCGCGCGCGAGACCGTCAGCGTCCAGCACATTTCCATCGAGATAGATCGCTCCCCGCGTCACTGCATCCGCTGCAATGCCTAGACGCTCTGTCCGTTCGCGAAGAGCGTCTACGGCAAGGCGCGAACGCCGCCAGAGTCGTTCGGTACGATCCCGGCCGATGCGCTCGGTCATATGGATCATCGGCGTGTCGAGTTCGTACTGGAGCATGGCCGTGGAGGCGATCGTGGAACCGATGGCGGGACCACGGCGATCCACCACGACCACCTTCAGCCCGGCGCTCGCCAGCGATTCAGTGATCAGCGCGCCAGAAACCCCGGCACCGACCACCAGCACGTCACATGCGAGGCCGCGCGTCATCGGTGAGACCGTCATGGCATCACGCCGCCGATCCATCCAGATCGAACGGCCGGTCCGCAGGTCGCGGTGCCAAGTCAGTGAGTCTTGCATGTTTCTGCCTCGTACGTTGACGCGCAAAAGCACGCGGCGGCCGCGGGGTAAGCGGCAGGAGTCTTCATCAACGGCCCGGCGCGCGCTTCGTTCCCTGCGCCCAGCGCGACCATCCTGCCGCAGGGGAGGCACGCCACCACGCCTTGAAGCCACCCGCAGAATGGGGCACCCCAGAAACGACAGAAGAGGCCTCCCATGCAGTTTGAACTCGACGAAGACCACAGGATGCTGCGCGATCTCGTGCAAAGGTTCGTGCGCGAGGAAGTGATCCCGCTCGAGGGTGCCGTTCTGGCGCGCGATGCGGCCGGTCAAGGCGCCTACCTGACCGCCGAGGAGAAGGTTCGGCTGGACCGTGTATCCAAGGAGATGGGCCTCTGGAGCCTCGATGCGCCGGAGGAACTCGGCGGGCTGGGCTTGCCGCATGTGGCGCTGGTGGCGGTCAACGAGGCGCTCGGGTCAAGCGCCGCGACCTACACCCTGCCCCCGGACTCGCCGAACCTGCGCATGCTGATGACGGCCGCAAACGAGCGCCAGAAGGAAGCCTACCTCGCCCCCTATGCGCGCGGCGAGACCGTATCGGCCATCGGAATTTCAGAGCCGGGGGCCGGCGCAGACCCCGCAGGCATGCTGACGCGCGCCGTCCGCGACGGCGACGACTGGGTGATCAACGGCCGCAAGATCTGGATCACCCGCGCCGCTGAAGCCGACTTCACCATCCTGATGGCAATCACCGACAAGGCCAAGGGCGCGAAGGGCGGCATGTCTGCCTTCCTGATCGACAAGGGCACGCCGGGCTTCAATGTGCTTCGGCGCATTCCGATGCTGGGCGGCGAGTTCACCTATGAAGTGGCGCTTGAAGACTGCCGGGTGC
>CAZXQD010000050.1:0-25449 GCA_964643405.1 uncultured Hyphomonas sp.
CGCAGAATTTCGCGATCTGGGCGAAGGTCAGCGTGGTGTTGTCGAGCAGCCAGACCGCGGTTGCGCGGGGCATCAGAACGTCGGACATCGGGTTTCTCCTGAACTCGTGATCGCCGCCTGAAATGCATCCGCCCGGCACTTGGGGTGCCGGGCGGTTGGGGTCCAGGACGACTGGGTACCTTGGCGGGCGCTATACGTCAGAACCGCGCCGGAGGGAAGGGAGGGGCTGGAATCAGCGTATTTTCACCGCCGCAGCAGGATTTTGCCCGAATGGCCGCCATGGTTCATGCGGGCAAGGGCCGCTTCCGCCTCGGCCAGCGGGAAGGCGCCGTCCAGTACCGGGCGGATTCGCCCGGACAGCACATGCGGCCAGAAATCCCGTTCGACCGCGTCGCGGATGCGGCGCTTCTCTTTCACGGGCCGGGCCCGCAGGGTCGTCGCCATCAGCGACAGGCGCTTCATCAGCACGGGGCCGAAATTCACGCTCGCTGCAAAGCCGTCCTGGTAGGCGATGTTGATGATCCGCCCGTCCATCTTTGCCGCGCTGATGTTCTTCTGGATGTACTCGCCGCCGACCATGTCGAGCGTCACATCGGCGCCGCCTTCGGCCTTCACGACGTCTTCAAATGCTTCGGTCCGGTAGTTGATCGCATGCGTTGCGCCAAGCTCGCGGGCCAGCGCGCATTTCTCCTCCGATCCGGCCGTGCCGAAAATCTTGGGTGCGCCCCATACCTTCGCCATCTGCAGCGCCATCACGCCGATGCCGCTGGTTGCGCCATGGCAGAGGAAGGTCTCGCCCGGCTTCAGACCGGCCCGGTCGAACACGTTGGCCCAGACGGTAAAGAGTGCTTCGGGGAAACAGCAGGCGAGCTGCAGGTCAAAGCCGGAAGGGACGGGGAGGACCGAGCCCTCGTCTGCCACCACATGCGTTGCATAACCCCCGCCCGCCAGCAGTGCCGCCACCCGGTCTCCCGGTTTGTAACGCTCGGTGCCCGTACCCACCGCCGCGACGATGCCGGATACTTCAAGTCCGAGGATCGGCGAGGCGCCAGGTGGCGGCGGATAGGCGCCGGCCTTCTGCGCGAGGTCCGCGCGGTTGAGGCCGGAGGCCGCCACATCGATCAGCACTTCGCCCGGCCCTGGCACCGGCATCGGCATCTCGGTCAGCACAAGCGGCTGACCGGCGGGAGCAAAGGCGGCTTTCATAGTGGCGGTCATCGGGGCCTCTTCCGTTCGGGGCAACAGGGATTGGGAGTCGCTTCTAGACCGCCTTTCTGCTTTTCTGAAACCTGCGAGAAACGGGAGTCCCCCATGGCGATCCAGGATGAAGAACCCATTCGTGTCCGCCGGCCGCAGGCGCTGGACCAGATGTCGGTCGAGGAACTCGAGGTCTATATCGGCCAGCTGAAAGCAGAAATTCAGGCCAGCGAGACCGAAATAGAACGCAAGAAAGCGCAGAAGCGGGCCGCAGATGCCTTGTTCGGCGGTGGTAATTAAGTCTCGTGAAAGGGCTGGCGGTCTAGTCTGGCAAACGCCGGATTTCGACGCGCGAAGGGTGGCATATGGCAGAACGTGATGCGGTCGGTCCTTCGGTGGGGCCCGAGCACTTTACCGGCGGAAAGCTGTTCGACACCGTGTTCACGCGCGGCATGGCGCTGGTCGAGGAAACGGCGGCCTATCTCGATGGCCCCGGCCGCGAGCAGGCGAAAACACTGCCGCGCGATGCGAGCCTGACCTATTCCGCCTGGAGCATGGAACTGACGACGCGCCTGATGCAGGCGGCGTCCTGGCTTGTGATGCAAAAGGCCGTGCGCGACGGCGAGATGCGCCGCGAAGACGCGAGTGCCCGCAAGTACCGTATCCGCCGGGACGATCCGCCGCTGGATCCTGCGGCCCAGAAAGATCGCGGCCTGCCGCCCCGCTTCCTTGAACTCGTTGGCCGTGCCGAGGCACTCTACGAGCAGATCTGCCGTCTCGACGATGCCCTCTACCGGGGCACAACGGCCAAACCCCCGGTCAATCCGGTGGTGGACCAGATTGCCCAGCTCCAGAAGGCCGCCGAAACCGGCGCGTTCGATCCGCTGATGGTCTGGCGGCGTTCCAAGTAGGGTGCATCAGGCCAAGGCCTTGATGCACCTCGCCATCAAAGCGCGCCGTAAGTCCGCAGGAATGCGGCCGACTGGTCAGCGCAGAAGCCTTCCTTCACCGGTGCGCGCATGATCGTCAGGCGGTGGAAAATCGGGCCGAGCAACTGCTCAATGACATCGTCCAGCTCGAAATCGCGGCGGATCACCCGCTTTGCAGCGAGTTCGGCCAGCAGCATCCGCAGCGGCTGGCGGATGTCACGGCCGACCCACGCGCGCCAGACTTCGCCGGCGTCCTTGTCATCAGCGGCGGCCAGCAGCGCCACGCGCAGTACGGCGTGGCCCTGTCCGGTCCGGGCGGCCGCCTCCAGCGGGATGATCAGCGCGGTGATGCGCTCCTGCGGGTCGCGTCCGCCTTCCGGGGCATCCGGGATCAGGGCGAGGGCGGCGTCCACGCACATCGCGCCGATGGACGGCCACCAGCGATAGATGGTCTGCTTAGAGGCACTGGCCCGCTTGGCGACTGAATCGACGCTGAAGCCCCGCCAGCCGTTTTCGGCCATCTCTTCGCGGGCGGCTTCCAGAATCGCGGATTTGGACACCTCGCTGCGCGTCGGGCCCTTGCGGGACTTGCCCGGCGCACCTCCGGCAGGGGCGGCGTTCTGCGTGTCGGTCGGCGTATCCATGTAAAGCAGCTCCTTGAGGCCCGCGCGTTATAGCCGGAAACGGCGATGTGGTGAAACAGATCGTTCCGTTCTAGTTCCCATTGGTTTCAAAATAACTTGCAGCTTCATAGGAATTGCCTATTTGGCGGCGGGGTTGTTCAGGAGCGCCGCGATGAAAACGGTTGACGATCTGATTGCTGGGTATCGCCGGTTCCGGGCCGGTGTCTATGCCGAGCAGGTGCAGCTCTACCGGGAGCTGGGAGAAGGGCAGGACCCTGACATCATGCTCATCGCCTGCGCCGACAGCCGAGCTGAGCCGTCGGACATCTTCAACGCTGCGCCCGGACAGATGTTCGTGGTTCGCAACGTGGCGAACCTTGTTCCCCCCTATAGACCTGACGGCGGCCTGCACGGTGTGTCTTCCGCGCTCGAGTTTGCGGTGCGGGTGCTGAAGGTGCGCCACATCGTGGTCATGGGTCATGGCGGCTGCGGTGGTGTCACCGCCTCGCTGACCGAATCCAAGAGTCCACTGATCGGCGAGTTCGTTGCCAACTGGGTGAAGCTGCTCGATGCGGCCCGGGCGCGGGTCATCGAAAGCGGCTCCGTCAATCCTCAGTTCGCGCTTGAGCTTGAAGGCATCGAAACCTCGCTCGAGAACCTGATGACCTTCCCCTGGGTGGCCGATGCGGTTGCAAAGGGCGAACTGGAGCTGCACGGCGCCTGGTTCGCGATCAAGCATGGCGAACTCCACTGGCGGAATCCGAAGACGAAACGCTTCGAGGTTGTCGCGCCGTAAGACTGTCATTCCGGGTATGGCCGAAGGCGGATTGACCCGTGGCCACTTCCACTCCGAAACGCGGATCGCTATATCTTTGCCCGGAATGGGGACGTAGCTCAGCTGGGAGAGCGCGGCGTTCGCAATGCCGAGGTCGGGAGTTCGATCCTCCTCGTCTCCACCATTCCGCTTAGACGCTCGTCATCACGGCTGCAAACACGGCGGACAGGAACATCGCCGCCCCTGCGCCGCGGTTGAACCAGCGTACGAAACCAGGCGACTGGAAGCGCACGTTCATCGTGTCGGCCAGCCAGGCATAGACTGCGAGGCCGAACATCTCGCACACCGTGATCGTCGCCATCATCACCAGCGTCTGCGGCACAACCGGTTTCGCCACATCGAAATAGGACGGCAGCAGCAGGCCGAAGAAAACCAATGCGTTGGGGTTCAGCATCTGCAGGCCGACGCCGCGCAGGAAGAGCTGCCCGCGCGGTGGCGCGTCTTCTGGCCGGGCGCGCGGGCGCGAGGGATCGGCGGTCGCAATCGACCAGGCGAGCCAGGCAATGAATCCGACGCCCACGATCTTCAGTATCAGGAGCACCTGCGGAAATTGCGCTGCAAAGGCGCCCAGACCCGCCGCCGCGAGTGTGATCCAGACAAGGTTTGCAGCCGAGACGCCGAGTGCCGCAATCATCGCCGGGCCGAACCGGTAACGCAGCGATGTACTCATCACCAGCATCACGGCTGGTCCGGGAGTCAACCCGCCGGCAATGAACAGGGCCGCCAGCGCCGCCCAGATACTGATATCCATGGCCGCGCCGTTCTACGTACCCGTGGGAAGCCTCAGCCTTCCTTCTTCGCCCGTTCCACGCCTTCGCGGATCAGCTCTCGCGCCTTGTCGACGCCGTACCAGCCTTCGACGCGCGTCCATTTGCCGGTCTCAAGGTCTTTGTAGTGCTGGAAGAAGTGCGTGATCTTGTCGATCAGGATCTGCGGCAGGTCGTGATAGGTCGCGATCTTGTCGTAATAGGCCGTTGTCTTCGGGTGCGGCACGGCCAGAACCTTCTCGTCCGATCCCTTGTCGTCCGTCATCAGCAGCACGCCGACAGGGCGCACGCGCAGCACGCATCCCGGCACAAGGGGGCGGTTGCCGACCACCATCACGTCCACGGGATCACCATCAAGGCTCAGCGTGTGCGGAATGAAGCCGTAGTTACAGGGGTAGCGCATCTCGGTGTAGAGGAACCGGTCCACGAACATCGCGCCGGAATCCTTGTCGATCTCATATTTGATCGCATCACCGCCCAGCGGCACTTCGATCAGCACATTGACGTCGTCCGGCGGATTGTTGCCCGTCTTGATCTTGGAAAGGTCCATGTCGCGCATCCTCCGGAAGCCGTAGCGTTTCAGCCGTCCCGATGACGCGCCGCAGCAATTTGGTCAAGGTGGCAGAGCGCGCGGGTGCGTTAACGCGGACGTCTTGCCTCAAGCCAGCCAAGGATCAGCGCCAGCGCCTCGTCCCGGTCGAGGTCGTTGAGCAGCTCATGATAGCCTTCCGGGAAAATCTTCAGCGTCTTGTCGTTTGACCGGATCATGCCGAAGAAGCGTTCGGAGCCGGAAGCGGGCGTCGCCGTATCCTTTGCGCCGTGCACCACCAGCACCGGCGCGCGCCAGTCATCATACCGGCGCCAGCCCTCCTCGGCGACGGAAACTGCCGTTGCCCCCAGCCGGGCAGGGGGCGGCAGCAGGCAGATCATCGGGTCGGCGCGGTAGGCCTCCACTTCCTCCGGGATGCGCGACAGGCTCTCCGGCGCGATCGGCGGCGTTAGCCGCGCGGCGGGCGCGACCGCCGCGACAACACCCGCGACTGCCTTGAGCACCGGGTTGATTGGTACCTCGATGGCCGGCGCGCTCAGGATGACGCCTGCCGCACCTGCGGGGGACTTCGCCACGCTCGCCGCCGTCAGCAGGCCGCCGAGGGAATGGCCCAGCATGAACAGGGGCGTTCCGTCTTCGGTCAACGCTGCGCGCGCCGCGATATGTTCGTCCAGCGCCCGGCGCATGTCGGTCACGCCGCGCGCGCCTTCCGTGCGGCCATGCCCTTCAAGGTCGAAAGCGTGCACATCGAAACCGGCGGCCGTCAGGTGCGGGATAAGCCGGTGATAGTGTTCGATATAGCGCTCGGCATATTCGCCATAGCCATGCGCCAGCAGCAGCCGCGCCTTCGGCGCCGCGCTGCGCCAGTGGTATCCCGCGCGGCCATGCCCGAAATCCCACGCCTCGGTTTCAGGTGCCTGCATTCTGCGCGTCTCCCTGTCTCGGCCTTGATCCTGCGCGACTTTCACGCCGGACGCCAGATCAGGGGCGGGTCTCTTCGGCTGAATAAACCGTCATGTGCGTCCGTTCAGGGGACAGCGCGCGGATCGCCTTCACGAAGGCATTGCTCTCCGGCACGGCGAAATGCGCCTTCAACGCGGCCATGTCTGCCCACTGTTCCACGAACACAAGGCGCGACGGGTTCTCGCAGTCGGCGTGCACGTTGTGCGCAAGGCATCCGGGCTCTGCCCGCGAACGCGCCGAATGCTCTGTGCACAAACGGGTGATCTCGGCTGCTGTCTGCGGCGAGGTGATGACGTGGCCGATGACGAGGATCATGCACGCCGCGCTGCGTAGTTGAAGCTCACTGAAATACGCGCCTCTTCCGCCTGGCTTGGCATCACTTCGTGCCGAAGCCAGCTTTCCCAGAGAAGGCAGTGCCCTTCCTCGGGTGATACGTACACAAACCGCCGCGCGCTCTCCGGCGCGTCGTCCGTCAGTTGCGGCGCCGCCATCATCATGGCGAGGCGCGGGTCCTCGAACTTTATCCGCCCGGCGCCTTCCGGCACGCACACATAATAGGTGCCCGAAATGACAGACCCCGGATGGATATGCCCCGAGTGGTGCCCGCCTTCGCCGAGCACGTTAACCCACAAGGCGTCCAGTTCAAGCGTCAGGCCGTCCATGTCCCAGTGCAGCGCCTTCGCGAATTTCGCCGCCGCCTTGTCCAGATGCTTCTTCAGCGCGCCGAATTCCGGAAAGCGCTCCGGCAGGTCATCCAGCGAGGCATAGGACGTATAGCCCGGGTAGCCTTCACGTTCACACCACTCGTTGCCCGCCGTGTCATCTTCGGACAAGACCCAGATGGCGCGCTCGAGGCTTTCCCTCAGCGCAGCGTCGCCGACGGCTATCTCTTCAATCAACGTCGCAAAAAGCTGTCGCATAAGGCGTCTCCGATCTCGCGGCGTTACAGGCTCCTGCTCCCCGCTTCAAGCAGACCTCCCATACGGGAAACGGCGATTGAAGGCGTTCTGGCCGGGCGGTACCAATCCGGAGATTGAATATCCGGAGCCTCCGCGCATGTCCTTCCGCCTTCCGGCCCTGCTCACGGCAGCCGTCCTTCTCGTTCTTGGCTTTCCCCAGCCGGCCTCCGCGCGCAACTATATGTGTCCCGCAGGGCCTGGCCCCGGCGAATACCAGATCGGCGTCACTGGCGGCTCGCATGGCATTGCGGCCACGCCGGTCTGCGCGCAGTCGGGCGGCGGTGACTACGGCGATGGTGGCGGCGCGGCAGAACCCCAAGGCCCCGCCTCGCCTCCGATCGACGTTGACAATTTCATTGCTGTCGCGGGCCATCCCGGCAACCGCGATGTCTGGGCTACCGCCGGTCAGTACTACCTCGGGGCCGCCGAGAAGGTCGTTCTTGATGCCTGCACCGCCACGATGGGGGAGGGGTGCTATATCATGGTGTCCGGGCGGAACATGTCGGTGGCCGCCGGAACCGACAAGAAAGGCATCACGCATGCCGCATTTGCGGATACGCCCACGAAGGCGAAAGACGCGCTCAATGCGCTCTGCAAGTCGCGCGGCCAGTCCTGCAAGCTGATCAGCGTGTTCCACGCGCCGATGCGTTCGGAGTTCATCGAGGTCGCCATGCTGATGCGCGAAGACTTTGACCGGGAGGGCGTCTGGAAGGAATATCACTTCCCCGAGGATTCCAAAGTGAAGCCGCCCGCGAAGGGCGAGCCGGATTCCGGCTTCGGCACGATCACGGCGCAGGATTATGTGCTCAAGAAGATCGAGGTCGAAAGCGTGGAAGCGGTCTCATACTCCGCCAACGGAACATGGCTGATGAAGCGCGAGGGCACCAAGAAGGAAGCGAAGAAAGGCCTCGGTTGTTCCATCGCTTACCTGAATGCCGACCAGCGCCTCATCTTCGCGGGGCCCACCGGCACGCGAGAGGAGAGCGGCATCATGATATCCGGCCCGAACATCACGGTTCCGCCGGAGCCGCGCCAGACCACTGCCACGCTCACCTCGTCCGCCGGTACGCAGGACATCCCGGTTGTCATTCTGCCGGTCGCCGGCACGGATACGGCCTTCATTCTGGTGACCGTGGACATCGACGCGACCATCGCCAACTTCACCGACACGACGCCCTACAAGCTCGTGCTGGATGGCCAGACCGTGCTGGACATGCAGGTCGAGGGCGGCATCAAGGCGAAAACCGTGATGCAGCAGTGTCGGCGGGGGAAGTGAGACGCTACAGCGTTTTCGCGAGCGCCTCGAGCTGCGCCGCTGCGGCGCCCCAACCCTCATGGAAGCCCATGGCTTCGTGCTCTTTCATGGTTTCCTCGTTCCAGTGAAGCGCCCGCCAGATCATGTGCGTGCGGCCGGGGCCCGCTTCGGCCAGCAAGGTTTCCGTCACCATATAGGCGCGTTCCGACGGGACCCATCCGCCCCGGAAGGCATCGGTCGAGACGATGCGCTCCATCGGTATGACTTCAAGGAACACGCCGGCATTCGGGAAGGATTCGCCCTCGGGCCCGCGGAAGACGGATGTCATTTCTCCGCCCGGCCGCAGGTCCATCGTCACCTCGGTCGCCCGCCACGGCTTTGGGCAGAACCATTCCTCAAGCAGCCTCGGCTCCGTCCAGCAACGCCAGATGTTCGCGAGCGGTGCATCGAGAATGCGGTCGAGGGTCAGCACAAAGGCCGGTGCCGCGTGGGTCGTCGCGTTGGTCATCGAAGGGTCTCCAGTAAAATCAGACGAAGGATCCGGTCCGCAGCGGCCCGGCAGGTTGATAGGTATTGACGGTGACCCCTGTGCTCCCAGTCCGGGTGCGGATCAGGTTCAGCGAACGCGGCGTCGTGCCTTCGGCGAAGAAGCGCTTTCCGCTGCCGAGCAATACCGGAATGACGATCAGAACAATCTCATCGGCCAGGCTGTGCTCCAATAGAGCGGCCGTCACCGCCGAGCTGCCCCACAGAAGTAGGTCCGGCCCGGGCCCGGCCTTCAGTTGGCGCACGCTCGCTTCGATGTCCGGACCGAGGCCTTGGGCAGGCCCCCAGGCGAGGCTCCCCGGACGGTGCGTGGCAACAAATTTCGTAGCTGCATTCATGCCTTCCGCCAGCGGTCCGGCTGCGTTTGGCCAATGTGCTGACCAGATGTCATATGTCCGCCGGCCCAGAACGAGGTCGAACGGCGCGCCGTGCACCGCGCTGATAGTTTCGTCGAGCACCGGATCATCAAACGGTGCCGACCAGCCGCCATGTGCAAAGCCGCCATCGCGATCTTCATCCGGCCCGCCCGGCGCCTGAATCACGCCATCCAGAGAGATGTACTCAAGGATCGTCAGCCGGCGCATGATTCTCTGCTCCGGCTATTGACCGATCCCGATTTGGACGCACTTCGCCAGCTTGCAACTGAATTGGCCCCCGTCGAGGCGTGGCAATTTTTGCAGCACTTGGCCATCAGTGTACGGTGGAACTGAACGATGACGCCCATTTCAGTTTCCGGTGTTCAGGCTGGCAGGGGAGGGCGCCGCGCGCCCGAACAGCATTTCGATGTAACGCCGCAGATGGCCCACGGTTTCGGCGCCGGTGGCAGGATTTCCGCTCGCCTTCACGAGGATGAACGCGCCTTGCACCACCGCGACAGTATGCAAGGCAAGGCTGCGTGCATCCACCTCATCGCCGATCCCGCGCGATGCCTTCGCTGCCTCGATGTCCGGCACGAGCGCCTCGGCATGGCGGCTCATGCTGTCCCACGCCCCGGCCTGAACCGCCGGGCTCGTCGCCCACGCCTCCTGCACCATCGTGCCTACAACGCAGGTGAAGGCGGCGATGTCGCCCGCCATCATCTCCGCCCTTAGGTCCACATAGCCGAGCAGCCGGTCCAGTGGATCCTCGAGCTGATGATATGCCGCCCCCGCGAAGAATGGCTCGGTAACCTCCGACCAGTGGCAAGCGGTCGCGGCGGCCAGCTCGTCCTTGCTCTTGAAGTGGTGGAAGAATGCGCCCTTCGAGACACCCGCCGCTGTGCAGATGTCATCTACCGTCGTCGCTGCGAGGCCGTTGGTCCGCACCAGCCCGAAGGCGGCTTCCATGAGGCTCTCGCGGGTTTTCGGGTTCGCCGTCCGGGCCATGGATCATCTCCTAAAGTAGGAATACCGACCAGTTGGTATGTTTGTCAACCCTTGTGCCCCTTCCAAGAAGAATCCGCCCGCGCGGGCAGCGCAGGCGGTTACTGATCGTTTCTAAGGTGTGACGCTGTCTTACTCCGCCGGCAGCAGTCCCGCCGCCGCCAGCCGCTCCATGATGATCGGGGCCAGCTTTTCGGGAATCTCCCCCGGCGCCGGATGGCTGGTGAACAAGCGGGAGTCCGAGTGAACACGCTCGCCCTGCCGGATGATGAAGCCCTCATAGTCCTTCGCAACCACCTGGCGGCAGATCTCGGTATAGGTGTTGAGGCCCCCCGCATACGGCATGAACATGCGCGGCTTGCCCGGCACGTTCGCGCCCATGTACCAGCTGTTCGCCTGCGGCAGCAGCGATGGTGTCACGGCCTCGGCCGAATGCCGGCACCAGGCCGCTTCCGCCTCTTCGCTGGCTTCGATGCTTGTCTGCTGGCGCTGCTTCAGCGCCACGAGGCAATCGGCGACCCATTCCACATGCTGCTCGATCGAGTTGATCATGTTGGTCAGCACCGACGGGCTGCCCGGCCCGGTGATCGTGAACAGGTTCGGGAAGCCGGCCACCATCAGGCCCAGATAGGTGCGCGGCCCCTCCGCCCAGTGATCCTTGATCCGCCGCCCGCCGCGCCCGACAAGGTCGATCCGCTCGATCGCGCCCGTCATGGCGTCAAAGCCGGTCGCAAGCACCACGGCGTCAAACGCATAATCCTTCGCTGACGTGCGGATGCCTTCTTCCGTGAACGTCACAAGTGGCTCGGCCCGCAGGTTCACCAGTGAAACGTTCTCCCGGTTGAACGTCGCATAGTACCCGGTGTCGACGCATGGGCGCTTTGTTCCGAACGGGTGGTCCTTGGGGGTCAGCAGGTCTGCCACCGCCGGGTCCTTCACCTGCTCGCGGATTTTCCCCGCGACGAATTCCTGCACGATGCGGTTCGCATCGGGGTCAATCGACGTGTCGGCGAACGCACCGAGGATGCGGAAACCGCCCCAGGCCCAGCGGCGCTCCAGCTCCGCCTTGATGTCCTCCGGCGCCGTCTCCGTCGCCAGCCTGTCTGAGGCTTCGTTCTGGAACCCGCCGACCGTATCGCGCGAGGCGGCGCGGTAAGCCCGCGGGTCCTTCAGCCAGGCCTCGAAGTCGGCCTGCGGGATCGGCCCGTTATGCGCGGGCATTGAATAGTTCGGTGTGCGCTGGAACACGGTCAGGTGCTCCGCCTGCTGCGCAATGATCGGGATGGACTGGATCGCCGACGATCCTGTGCCGATGATGCCGACGCGCTGCCCGGAAAAATCCACGCCTTCATGCGGCCAGCGGGAGGTGCGGTAGATCTTTCCCTTGTATGTGTCGATTGCCGGGAAGGTCACGTCGGTCGGGATGGAGAGACACCCCGTCGCGAGGATCAGATGCCGGCAGCGCATCGCCTCGCCTGCCTCCGTCTTCACATTCCACACTTGCGCCGTGTCGTCCCAATGTGCTGCCGCCACGCGCGTGTTGAACCGGATGTCGCGCTTCAGGTCGAACCGCTCGGCCACATGTTCGGCATACTTCAGCAGTTCCGGCTGCGGCGCGTAGCGCTCCGACCAGCGCCATTCCTTCTCCAGGTCCTCGTCAAAACCGAAGCTGTATTCGAGGCTCTGGATATCCACGCGCGCCCCGGGATACCGGTTCCAGTACCACGTGCCGCCCACGCCGCTTCCCGCTTCCACAACCGTGGTATTGAACCCCAGCCCGCGCAGCTTGTGCAGCATGTACATGCCCGCAAACCCCGCGCCCACGATCAGGGCGTCAATCGGCTGGGCTGTGTTGGTCGGCGTCGAAGTGGCCATGTCAATGTTCTCCCTCAACCGGCCGCGGCGTCGGCGCCCGGGTTTTATCTCCGGTATTGATGCCTCAATGTGCCCCCCCGCGAAAGACACCCGCCCGGTTCACCCCGCGTCACTGGCCATGCCTGCGCCGGCAGGATAGAAACGGTGCGGCGGAGGCGAAGATGACGCGCAGCAATCCTTATCTCGCAGAGTACCTGCTTCTCGCGGCGGTCATGCTGATCAGCATCCTCGGCTTCTGGGACATCTACTTCGGCACAGGCGCAGTTCCGCAGCCGCATCACCATCTGCATGTCGCCACCGCCTTCTCGTGGATGTTCCTTCTGCTGTTCCAGCTCCGGCTGATCACAAAGGGCGATCATGCGGCGCACAGGAAGACGGGTCTGGTGGTACTCTTTGCGGCGCCGCTGTTGGTGGCGACCACTGCCATGCTTTCGGTCCATTCCGCGCACAGGGGCCTCGTCTCGGGCAACGGCGACTTCCTGGTCATTCAGAACGTCATGGGCACGCTCGAACTCGGCTTGCTCATCGTCCTCGCCTTCCTCGTGAAAAAACGACGGAAGCTGCACGGCGCCTTCCTGATGAGCACAACCATATTGTTCATGGGCATTGCCCTGTTTTTCGCGCTCATCAGTTTCGCGCCGCCCTTCAGGATCGAAGGCCCGGAAACATTCTACCGGTTCCAGACCGCCTCGATGACCGGCCAAGCCATCTGCCTTGCCGTCGGCGCCGTCTTCCTCATCCGGGATTTCAGGACCGGCTGGCCCTTCCTGCTTGCGGCCTCCTTTTTCGTCCTGAACGAAATGATCCGAATGGCGCTGACGCAGCTGGACCTGATCGACCCGCTGACGCAGCTCGTCGGCTCATTAAGTCAGCCGCTCACCTTCATCGCCGCATTCGCGTTGCTGGCCGCATTGCTGGCAACGACCGCCCTGCCATCCGCCCCGCGAACCCGGCCGGTGTGAGGGCCCAACCCTTGCATTGTCCACAATGTGAAACATGCAGAGTCGCGAAGTGATGTCGCCTCATGCAAGTAAGGTCAGTTTGCGATACTTGTACGCCGGGACGCTCGAGCGCCGAATGCGGCCAGCCAGATAGCACTGCCAATCTCGCCGATGGAGCCCGGGATGCCGGCAAATCGTACGATCATGCTTTGGGCATATCCATCCCAGAACATTGGAACGATCACCCCCGCCACGTAGCTGCAGCATCCGAGAATGAGCGCAACCCCAAAGAAACGCGGTATCGCGCGCGCCTTGAGCACCAGCAGCCCGTAGGGCAACAGCCACAGGCCCCAGAAAACTTCTGCCGGGCGCAAGAGGTCGCTGTAGCGCTTGAAGTGAGCCATGATGGCCTCAGCCTGAGGGGAGCCTTGAGCGACAAGCTCAAGAACGGACATCTTCTCCCCAATGGCGATGAAGCTGATCGGCACGCTCACCAGAACAAAGCCGACCATACATAGCGCCAGGGTTTCCGACCACTCCCGAAAAACGCGATGCAGCAAAGCCGCCAGCAAAACGAAACTGGCATAGCAGGCCAGTTCGGCCACGATCGCGGTCTTGAACAACAACAGGTTGGCCTCAAGCTTTGCGAACGTTGCGGCGGCATCACCGCGGACGAAGTATTGTCCGGGGGCGTAAGCGAGACTGAAAATCCCGGTTGCAACAAGAAACAGATAGGTGACACCTGCCCAACGCGCTGAAGTCATTTTTGCCCTCTCATTCGGCCGGGTCTGAAGACTGCCTTATCCGCCCGCGGCACCATATTTATCGACAATCAATAATTCGATACCAAGCATCCGAGGGCCTGTCCAGCCGACATCCCGGAACGCGGCGCCCTGTGCGCGCCGGTTTTGGGCTGCACCCTCTATCCGACCTATGGATGTCCCAACCCCAAAAAGGAAAACCGTCCACACGGCTTGTGTGGACGGTTTCTGGACGGGCGCCGAGGCAGCCTGACGCGTGAGCGCTGAGCTTATTCCGGCTTGCGGAACTTCAGGGTCATGCGGTCGCTTTCGCCGATGGCCTTGTATTTCGCGGGGTCGAAGCCTTCCGGCGTCTTGCCTTCGCGGTCGGTGGTCGCGCTGTTCGGCGGCAGGGTCCACACGCCGAAGGGGTGGTCAGCGGTGTCGGCCGGGTTTGCGTTGATTTCGCTCGCTTCCACGAATTCGAAACCGGCGGCGGTGGCCAGCGCCTTCACATAGTCTTCGTGCACATAGCCGCTGGTCGCTTTGGGGTCCTGCGCCTGTGTCGAGGGGAGGCGGTGTTCCACCACGCCCAGCACGCCGCCCGGTTTCAGGGCCGCATAGGCATCGGCGAAGAATTTCTCGGTATAGCCGCCGGACATCCAGTTATGCAGGTTGCGGAACGTCAGCACGACGTCCGCCGTGCCTTCAGCGGTCAGCGGGCCGGACGAAGCGGAGAAGGCGGTGTGCTCGATGGTGCCGAATTTCGGGTCGGCATAGGTGGCCTTGAATTCGGCAAGGCGGGCTTCGGTGCGGGCGCGGCGTTCGGGGTCTTCGATCGAGGCGGCGTCGAAGCCGGCCGCGACCAGCGTGCCGCCGCCCGATGCAAGCCAGGGCGCGAGGATGTTGGTGTACCAGCCGCCGCCGGGCCAGACTTCGATGACCTTCATGTCGGATTCCACGCCGAAGAAGGTCAGCGTCTCGACCGGGTGGCGCCACTGGTCGCGCGCTTTCTCCTCGGCGCTGCGGCTGTCAGAGGCGACCGCTTCGGCCAGCGTCATCTTCGGCGCTTCCTCGACGGCGGCGGGCGCCGCATCGACCGAAGCGGGGGCAGGGGTCTTGGCCGGTGTGCAGGCAGCAAGGGCGAGGGCCGATACGGCCACGAAAAGAAGCTTTTTCATTGTCATGTCTCCATCCCCGGGGGCTCTTGATAGACCCCATACGCTACCCACATAGGGCTTGTCACGGTGCCGCAAAGCGGGCCGCGGCTGGGGATGTCCTCTCGGCGCCGGGTTCCGGGCCGGAGTTCCGGATGTCCACACGGTTTGAATCAGGGCGGTTTATACCACCCCCAGTTGCTTTGATTGAAAGGACTGTACGAAATGAGCACGATCGACCTCACCCCCCTCTACCGCACAATGGTCGGCTTCGACCGCCTTGCCGGCATGATCGACCAGGCCTCCCGCCTTGACGGCGCGCAGGGCTACCCCCCCTACAACATTGAGCGCGTTGACGAAAATGCCTTCGCCATCGACATCGCCGTTGCCGGTTTCACCGAGGCTGAACTCGACATCGAAACCAAGGAAGGCCTGCTGACGGTCGCCGGCAAGAAAGCCGAGAACGAGGACGCGGGTGGCCGCAACTTCCTGCATCGCGGCATTGCCCAGCGCAGCTTCATCCGCCGCTTCCAGCTCGCCGATCACGTGATCGTGACCGGGGCGAGCCTCGAGCATGGCGTGCTGCGCATCGATCTCATCCGTGAGATCCCGGAAGAGAAAAAGCCGCGCAAGATCGAGATCGGCACCACCGCTGCCCAGGCCCCGGTTCATGCCGAGCCGCGCCTGATCGGCAAGAAGAAGGCGAGCGACGCCGCATAATTCCGCGCCTACCCTCCGCGTACGGACGAACCCCCGCAGACTCCCCTGCGGGGGTTTTTCGATTCAGCGGAAGAAAGTGGCCGCGCCGGCGGCTTCGAGGAAAGCGGCAAGCGCCGGATCGCTGATGCGCGCTGCAACTTCGGCCCGTACATTGCCGAAGGCCCGGGCTGCATAGGTTTGCGTTGACTGCTCGAACAACCCGTCATCGAAGGTCACGGAGAAGCGCTTTTTCTCGCGCGACGCACTCGCGGCATTCGCGAAGGCCCAGGGCAGGTAGGTGCGCGACACCTCACCCTCGAAGATTGGCAGGAGCGTTGCCTCGAGCGCAGCGAGCGGCTCGAACGGCCCGGACGCCTTCGGGTCTTCCATATGGCCGCACCACGCCACCACGAACGGTGCACGTTCCTTCAGCCAGGTTCCAGGCGTCGGATCGGTCAGCATTTGCTGGTATTGCGCGGCAATCGCGAAGTCCGCCGCAGAAGGCCTTCCGCCAAAGATGAAGAGGTGGTTTTGCAGATGCGTGTTGAGGCGCAGCGCAAACCGCCGGTACGAGCTTTCCAGCGTCGGTGCATTCTCGGGTTCGGCCCCGACCAGCGGCAGGCGGGCGAGCATGCGCGTGGCGATCTGCTTGGCGGGCGCCTTGAAGGCGCGCGGACGTTTGCCGTCATTCAGCTGCACCAGTACGCGCAGCGCCGCGGCGTCCCGGTCCGGCTGCTGGCCCCAGCGCTGCTGGAACATGCACTTGTTCAGCCACTCGTCGCCGTAATCCTCTAGGATCAGCGAGATGGCCTGCGCTGCGGCTTCTTCCGGCTGGGCGGGCGGATCGGGATAGGCAGATTCCAGTGCGGCGAGGATCAGCGTCGAATCCTGTGCCGGCGCATGGTTCGGTGACAGCAGCAGCGGCACCGTCGGGGTCGCCGCGCTCTTGCGGAACTCGGCTTCGTTGGCGACCGACCGCGACACCCAGTCGAACGCCACCCCCTTGTACAGGAGCGCGGACCTCACCTTCAGCGAGTAGGGAGACGTCTCGGCGCCGAAGAGGCGGTAGGCTGTCATCGGGTCACTCTTGATTGCTGCGGCCTGTCTAGGCAGTTCATGCCGGGCTGCCAAGCGCCGTTTGCCCGCAGCGCTTTTCGCCGCTAATCGCAGGAACAACAGGTTTGCGCCAAAGGAAAGGCGCGGGGATCAGGAGACGGCAATGCGCGTCATGCATGTGATGGCCGGCGCGGCAGAGGGCGGCGCCGAGAATATCATGCTCGAATCCGTACTTGCCCTCGCAGGGGCAGGGCATGCGCAGCACGTGGTGACACGGCCTGACAATACCTTTCGCATCGACAAGTTCACGGCCGCCGGCCTGACCGTCGATACGGCGAGCTTCAATCCCGGCTGGCCGTTTCCGACGCGCAAGGTGATCGACGCCGCCATCGCTCGGTTCCGGCCTGACGTGATCGAGTACTGGATGGGCCGCGCCGGGCAGTTCGCACCGGCGGCGCACCGCGCACGGTCGATTGCGTGGTATGGCGGATATTACAAGCTGGCGCGTTTCCGGAATTGCGACTGGCATGTCGGCCTCACCATCGACCTCCTGCGACATATCCGCGAGCAGGGTGTAGCCGAAGACCGCTCTGCGATCATCCACACCTATGCCGACTTCCAGGGCGTCGCGCCGGCAAATCGCGCGGCCCTGAACACACCGCCGAACGTTCCCGTGGCGCTGGCGCTGGCGCGCCTGCACCAGAAGAAGGGTCTCGATACCCTGCTCGACGCAACGGCGAAGCTGCCTGACCTTTTCGTCTGGATTGCGGGAGAGGGGCCGCTCGAGGCAGAGCTCAAGGCGCAGTGCAGCCAGCTTGGCCTCGACAGCCGGGTGCGTTTCCTGGGCTGGCGCAATGATCGCGGCGCGCTTCTGGCGGCATGCGATGTCGTGGCGTTTCCGTCCCGGTACGAACCATTCGGCACGGTGACGGTCGATGCCTGGGCAGCGAGCCGTCCGTTGGTGGCGGCCGATGCGGTCGGTCCCGCCGCCTATGTGAAGGACGGCGTCAATGGCTTGCTGGTGCCGAAGAATGATGCCGATGCCCTGGCGGCGGCCATCGGGCGGGTGATCTATGACAACTCCCTCGCGGCCAAACTCGTCGCGGGTGGGCGTGCGAGTTACGAGGCGCAGTTCACGCGCGCCGCGTTCATCCGCGATTCCGAGGCATTCTACGAACTGGTCCGCGCGTTTGCCGGGCCATTCGAAGGCTGATCATTTTCCGGCGATCCTGAAGAACCAGGCATAGAGGCGTGCGGCCTTGCGCGCTCCGGGGCCGATGACAACACGTACGCCGGCCTCGCGAAGGATGCGAATGCCGTCCCGGGCGGTCGGATGCGGATCTTCAATGGCGACGACCACGCGGGCGACACCGGCGCTGACCAGCTTGTTCGAGCAAGATGCTGCGCCGCTGGAGCGTTCGCGGCAGGGCTCCAGCGTGACATAGGCGGTGCCGCCTTTTGCGCGGGCGCCGGCTTCGTCCAGGGCAATTTCTTCTGCATGCGGACGGCCGCCCTGCCCGGTAACGCCCTCGCCGATGATCTGGCCCTGGGCATCAACGATGACGCAGCCGACCGAGGGATTTGCGCCGGTGAGCCCCTGGTTCAGCCCAGCCAGCGCCAGCGCGCGGCCCATCAGCCGGCGATCGCGGCGCCGGGAGGGCCGGGCGCTCATGGAAGGGCCGGGAGTTTCTGGGCGCGGGCCGCGTCGAGATACTTCACCGAGACGGGCTTCAGCTTCGCGTCGAGTTCGATCAGCAAAGGGTTTCCGGTCGGAATCTCGAGGCCGGTGATGGTCTCGTCCGGCACGTTGAAGAGGTGCTTCACCAGCGCGCGCAGCGAATTGCCGTGGGCAGCGATCAGCACGTCCTGGCCTTCGGCGAGCTTCGGCGCGATGCGCTCCTGGAAATAGGGCAGTACGCGGTCGAGCGTCGTTTTCAGGCTTTCCGTGTCCGGAATATTGATGCCGCGATAGCGCGGATCGGTCGACAGGTCCCAGGTGCTGCCGACTTCCAGCGGCGGCGGCGGGATATCGTAGCTGCGGCGCCAGATGTGGACCTGTTCTTCGCCATGCTTGGCGGCGGTTTCCGCCTTGTCGAGGCCTGTAAGGCCGCCATAGTGACGCTCGTTCAGGTGCCAGTCCTTCTCGACCGGAATCCACGCGCGCTTCATCTCCGTAAGCGCCAGCCAGAGCGTGCGGATGGCGCGGGTCTGGACGCTGGTGAAGGCATAGCGGAAGTCGGCGCCGGTGGCGGCGAGCAGCTGGCCGGCGGCCTTGGCCTCAGCCTCACCTTGTGCGGTCAGGTCTGCGTCCCACCATCCGGTGAAGCGGTTCTCGAGGTTCCAGGCGGATTGTCCGTGGCGGATGAGGGCAAGCTTGGTCATGCGGTTCCTGAAGCAGCTGGCGAAAGGCTGGCCGCGTTATGCGTCGCAACCTCTGGAAAATTCAAGCGTCCATGACGCGGATCAGCTCTGCGAAGGCGAGCACGACATGGTAGCCGGTGGAGGCGGGCATGTCTTTCGCAAGTATGCTGCCATCGGCGGCGAAATGGTCGATCCAGCCGCCATCTTCGGTCAGGTACTCGTCCATCAGGACATCGAAACTGCGGCAGGCCGCGGCTGCGTGGCGCTGGTCGCCGCGCTGTTCAAGCATGGCGAGATGCGCCTTCAGCGCCTCCGTCTGCGGCCAAGTCCGGCGGCTGGCATCATGCGGCGCACCCGCGCGGGTGACCTCCTGGCAGGCCCGCCCGGCTTCATCCAGGGTCGAGACACTGAAGGCATAGAGACGCTGGGCCGCCTCGGGCAGCGGCCTGCCCGCCAGGCGCGACCAGGTGTGCAGCAACCAGACCCATTCGAACTGGTGGCCAGGCTCGATGATGGCTGCGTCGTTTCCCTCGGGCAGCGACCAGTCCGGCCGGAACCGTTCGCCAAGGAGGCCGCCTTCACCCGCTGTGAAACGGGTCTCGAACAGGTCGACGATTTCAGAGGCGCGGGCGAGGTGGCCGCCGTCAGGGTCGGCCCGGTGCAGCGCGAGGCAGGCTTCCAGCAGGTGCATGTGAGGGTTCTGGAGGCGGACCTCGGGCGCGGGCAGTGCTTCGGCGTACCCGCCATGAACCCGGTCGCGGACGTGCTGGTCTACTGCTGAAAGGATCTGCGATGCGGCGGCGAGGGTTGGCAGCGCGGGCGCGGGCCCGCGCGCGGCCTCACCCAACGCATAGAGGACGAAAGCGATGTCGTAGAGGTCCGCCGACGCGTCGGCAAAACCGCTGCCATCGTAGCGCAACGTCTTGCCCGGCAGGCCGCTGGGGGCCAGGGCGGGGCCGGTCAGCACAGCGACACCGGCATTGGCGAGGCGGGCGGCGGTGTCGCGCTTCCAGCCGAGGCGCCAAGCCTCGGCGAAGACATAAGTCTGGCGTGCCTGCACGCGCACGCGGGTAACTTCGCGGGCGGCTTCGTCATGGTCGAGCGTCAGCGCCTCGTGGAAGAAGCCGGCCGGCGTCAGGCCGTGTTCCGCCCAGAGCGGGAAGCAACTGTCCGTCAGCCAGCTTCTCGCTTCCTTGGCGCGGCGCTTGAGGGCGCTTGTGGTCATAATCTGCCATGCCTCCGGGGACAGCCAGCACAGTGCAAATGGCTCGCCAATCGGCCCGCGACCCTGCTAACAGGAGCCTCCGGCCTTGGCCAGCCGGGCCCGAGCGACGGAAGGACAATCATGCCGGACCGGTTTTTCTTTCCCCTCGCCGGCCTGCTCGTGCTGGCGATGGTGTTTCTCGCGATCCAGCCGGGGATAGGGCGATTGCCAACCGGCTCCGTGGCGGGAGATGGCACAAACTATGACCGCATCGTCATCGAAGGGCCTTACCTGAACAAGGTGATGGCGGGCGGCGAGGCGGAAACCAAAATCGTGCGCCGTGCGGGCGGCGCCTACGCGCTGCAGATCACTGCGGCGGCCGATGCGCTCGCCAGCGGTGTCGAGGAGGGGCCGCATTTCCGGCTCGCGCCAGATATCGAGACGCAGTTCTCGGGCCGCATGATCCGCGTGACGGTCCGCGCGCGCCCGGCAGCGGCGGCGGGCGCCTCTGAAGTGCAGGTCAACTATTCGGCGGGCCGCGTCGGCCAGTCGGGATGGCGTGTGTTCGATCTTGCGACGGGCAACGGCACGTACAGCTTTGACTATCTCGTGCCGGTCATGTCCGGCGAGCAGGGCGTCGACTATGTGGGTGTGCGGCCGGTGGTGAAACAAGGCCGGCGCAGCGTCATGATCGATGCGGTGATCATCGAGCGGCTGCCCTGACCGGTTTGCCTATCGGGCCGGACTTCCCTAGTTACCTGCGAGACCCAAAGATCAGGAGACGGCGCCATGCGTTCATTCATGGTTCTTGCGAGCCTTGCCGTTCTAGCAGCCTGCACCAGCACCCCAGTTCCGGAGACAAAGTGACCGCTGACACACCCGTGAAGACTGCTCCGTTCGATCCCGCCTCGCATCTGTGGCTGGAAGAGGTGGAAGGTGCCGAGGCGCTGGCCTGGGTGACGGCGCAGAACACGCGCACGCTGGCGGAGCTGGAGGCCGATCCGCGCTATGCCGGTTTCGAGAAGGCGGCGCTGGAGGTGCTGAATTCGAGCGAGCGGATCCCTTACGGCTCGGTGCGGGACGGCTTCGTCTACAATTTCTGGCAGGACGACGTGAACGTGCGCGGGCTGTGGCGCCGCACGCCGCTCGCCTCCTACAAGACGGACGCGCCGGTCTGGGAGACGATCCTCGATTTCGACAAGCTGGCCGCTGATGAAGGCAAGAACTGGGTGTTCAAGGGTGCAGACTGTTTCCGCCCAAAGTCGGGCGCGAAGTATAGCTGCCTCCTGTCCCTGTCGGATGGCGGCAAGGATGCCGTGGTGAACCGCGAGTTCGATATCGACACAAAGTCGTTCGTGGACGGCGGGTTCGTGACGCCGGAGGCGAAACAGGGCCTCGCCTGGGCGGGCCCGGACACGCTGCTGATCGCGACCGACTGGGGCGGCGGCACCGTGACCGAGTCCGGCTATCCCTTCGTGGTGAAGCGCTGGACCCGTGGCGCGCCGCTGGACAGCGCCGTTGAGGTGCTTCGCGGCAAGGAAACCGATGTCGGCGCATGGCCGATAGTGATGAAGCTGGAAGATGGCCGCGTCTTGCAGGGCGCGGTGCAGGCGGAGACCTTCTTCACGTCGAAATATTTCTGGCTGCCGGACGGGGAGACTGCGCCCGTGCAATGGCCGATTCCGCCGAAAGCGACGCCGAAGGGCATCTACAAGGGCCAGTTCCTCTTCTCGCTGGAGCAGGACTGGACGCCGGAAGGGCAGGGCGATTTCAAAGCCGGCGACCTTGTGGCTTTCGAGCTTGAGAAGTTCCTCAGCACACGGACGCTGCCGAAGGTGAGCCTGGTCTTCCGCCCGTCCGCAACCCAGGCGGTGGATGGCGTGGCGGTGGCCAAGGGCGCGGCGCTGCTGGCGATCAGCGACAATGTGGTCGGCAAGGTGCTGCGGCTGGAGCCGTCCGAGGGCGGATGGACGACCGCGCCGGTCAACCTGCCGGGCGCGGGCCAGGTGTCGATTGCTTTCTCGGATGAGGACGAGACGGCGGTGTTCCTGAATTATGAGGATTTCCTGACGCCGTCCTCGCTGCTGGACTATGACATCACGACCGGCGCCGTGACGAGCCTCAAGAGCCTGCCCGCGAAGTTCGACACGACCGGCCTCAAGGTCGAGCAGTTCTTCGCCACCTCCAAGGATGGCACGAAGGCTCCCTACTTCATCATCCACCGCGCGGACATGAAACTCGATGGCACGACGCCGACGCTGCTCTATGGCTATGGCGGGTTCCAGGTGTCGATGACCCCGGCCTATAGCGCCGTGATGGGCCGCAACTGGCTGGAGCAGGGCGGCGCCTATGTGATGGCGAACATCCGCGGCGGCGGCGAATTCGGCCCGAACTGGCACCAGGCGGGCCTGAAGCTGAACCGCCAGCGCATTTATGACGATTTCATCGCCGTCGGCGAAGATCTCGTGGCTCGCAAGGTCACCTCGCCCGAACATCTCGGCATCATGGGTGGCTCGAATGGCGGCCTGCTGATGGGCGTGATGCTGAACCAGCGGCCGGACCTCTGGAACGCGGTGGTGGTGCAGGTGCCGCTGCTCGACATGCTGCGCTATCACCTGCTGCTGGCGGGCGCGTCCTGGGTCGACGAATACGGCTCGCCGGACGTGCCGGAGGAGCGCGCCTTCCTCGAGACGATCTCGCCTTACCAGAACTTTGATCCGTCAAAGGACTATCCGGTGCCCTTCTTCGTGACTTCCACGAAGGACGACCGCGTGCATCCGGGCCATGCCCGCAAGCTGGCCAAGCGTTTCGAGGAAGCCGGCCTGCCGTTCTACTATTTCGAGAACATGGACGGCGGCCACGCCGCCGCCGCGGACCAGACGGCGCGCGCAAAACGCTCGGCGCTGGAGTACACGTATCTGGCGCGGCAGTTGTTTCCGAAGGCCGAGTAGGGGGCAGGACTCAATCCCGCTCCCGTCCCTGTGAATTGTCCGCCCACGCCGATTGTGGCACGTTGCTGACATGAGACTGGACGCGCCCGGCCTGAGCGTTGCCGATGTTCGGCTGGACCTCCTGTCGGAGGGGCACCGGGCGGCGCTGGCGGCATCCGGCGCGGTTGAGGCGATGTGGGACTGGATGCCGGTCATCCCCACGGGCACCAATTTCGACGCCTATTTCGACCATACCCTGGCCGACGCGAAGGATGGCCGGTCCATCCCATTCGCCGTGACGCGGGTGTCGGACGGCGCCTTTGCGGGAGTGGCGGCCTATCTGGAAGTCTCCCGCACCCACCGGCGCCTGCGGATCGGCTATCAGTGGCACCCGGAGGAGATGCGCAGCGGTGTTGTGCCGGCGGCCACCGCCCTCGCCCTGATCGGCCGGGCCAAGGCCTGCCGGATCCGCCGGATCGAATACCTGATCGACGAGGAGAATGTCGCGGCGATCAAATCGGTCGAGCGCCTCGGCGCCGCCCGGGAAGGGGTCCTGCGCAGCCATATGCGGGCCGCGAAGGGCACCTGGGCCAATATGGCCTTGTATTCACTGGTGGATTCGGAGATCCGGACTGCCATGACCCTGCTGCAGGAAAGGGTCCGCGCGCTGCAGATTGCTTGACCTGTGGAAAAGGCCATGCTTTAGGCCGCACACATCTCGCGCATTGAAGAAGCGCGCCCTGACCAGCACATGTTCTTTATGAACGGGAGGCGGCGGGGCCCCCTGCCCGGCGAAGTCTCGCTCGGCGGGGATTTTCTGCTTTGTGCCTGATGAGGAGAGATTTGCGATGTTCGACGCCCTGAGCGAACGCCTTGGAAGTATCTTTGACGGCCTGACCGGGCGCGGTGCGCTGTCGGACAAGGACGTGAACGAAGCACTGCGGGAAATCCGCGTCGCGCTGCTTGAGGCGGACGTCGCGCTGCCGGTGGTCAAGGACTTCATCGACAAGGTGCGCACCCGCGCGGTCGGCGAGGAAGTCATCCGCTCGGTGCGCCCCGGCCAACAGGTCATCAAGATCGTCTATGACGCGCTCGTCGACATGCTGGGCGCGGACGAAGAGGAATCCCACCTTCGCGTCGACGTGCCCCCGGCGGTCGTGATGATGGCGGGCCTTCAGGGCTCAGGTAAAACGACGACCACCGGCAAGATTGCCAAGCGCCTCGCCGACCGCGGCAAGAAGCGCGTGTTGCTCGCCTCGCTGGACGTGCGCCGCCCCGCCGCCATGGAACAGCTCGCCATCCTGGCGAAACAGGCTGGCGAGAATGTGAGCTCGCTGCCGATCATCCCCGGACAATTGCCGGCAGACATCGCGCGCCGCGCCGTGCAGGCCGCGAAGATCGGCGGCTATGATGTTCTCTTCCTCGATACCGCTGGCCGGACCTCGATCGACGAGCAGATGATGACCGAGGCGGCCGAGATCGCCTCGATTGCCAATCCGTCGGAAGTTCTGCTGGTTGCCGATGCGCTGACGGGTCAGGACGCTGTGGAAACCGCGCGGCGCTTCCATGAACGCCTGCCGCTGACCGGACTCGTCCTGACACGGATGGACGGCGACGGGCGCGGCGGCGCGGCGCTGTCGATGCGCGCGGTCACCGGCCTGCCCATCAAGTTCCTCGGCGTCGGCGAGAAACTCGACGGGCTCGACAATTTTGACGCCAAGCGCGTCGCCGGCCGCATCCTCGGCCAGGGCGACATCGTCTCGCTGGTGGAAAAAGCCGCCGAGCAGATGGACGCCGAAAAAGCCGAACGGATGGCCGCGAAGCTCAAGAAGGGCGAATTCGATCTCGAAGACTTGGCCGAGCAGCTGCGCCAGATGCAACGCATGGGCGGCATGACCGGCATCATGGGCATGATGCCCGGCGTGCGCAAGGCGAAGGAGGCGATGGCCAACATCGACGACCGGATGCTGAAGCGCCAGGAAGCGATCATCCTGTCGATGACGAAGGCCGAGCGGCGCAAGCCTGCGCTCCTGAACGCCTCGCGCCGCAAGCGCATCGCCGCTGGCGCGGGCGTGGAAGTCTCCGACGTCAACAAGCTGCTGAAGATGCACCTGCAGATGTCGACGATGATGAAGCAGATGCGCACCAAGGGCGGCATGAAGAACATGCTCGGCATGGCGCAGGCAGCAGGCCTGAAGCCGGCTGACCTCGCCAAGATGGGCGGCGGCACGCCGGGCGGCCTGCCCGGTCTCGGCGGGCCCTCCGCAGGCGGGCTACCCGGCCTTGGTGGCGGCTCGCTGCCCAGCCTTCCCGGGAGCAAGAAGAAATGAACAATCCTGACCAGACCCTCGCCCTGTTCCAGCTGAACCAGCTGCGTAGCTCCATCGACAACATGGACTCGATCCTGATCCATACGCTGGCCGAGCGCTTCAAGCTGACCCAGCAAGTCGGCAAGCTGAAGGCGCTGCACAATATGCCGCCTGCGGACAAATCCCGCGAGG
>CAZXQD010000051.1:0-24204 GCA_964643405.1 uncultured Hyphomonas sp.
CGTCCGGAAGGCTTCAACAAGGGCTACTTCGCGCGCCCGACCGTGTTCGGCAACGTGCGCAACGACATGACCATCGCGCGCGAGGAAATCTTCGGGCCGGTGCTGTGCATCCTGCCCTACAACACGGTGGATGAAGCCGTGGAGATGGCGAACGACACCGTTTACGGCCTTGCGGGTTATGTTCAGGGCCCGGAAAAAGAGGCGAACGCAATCGCCAACCGCATCCGCGCCGGCCAGATCCAGGTCAACGGCGCACGCCCGGACTTCTCGGCACCGTTCGGCGGCTACGGCCAGTCGGGCAACGGCCGCGAGTGGGGCGAGCATGGCTTCGAGGAATTCCTCGAAGTGAAAGCCGTCATCGGCTACGCCGCCGCCTGATTTCGGCGCGTACGTGAATTGACCGAAGCGGCAGCCCTCAGAAGCTGCCGCTTCTTTTTTTGTCCGCACACAGAGGAATTACCGATGGCCCTGAAACTGCACCACCTCAACGCCTCGCGCTCGCAGCGCATTGTCTGGCTACTGCTCGAACTCGGCGTGCCGCACGAGATTGTCCACCACAAGCGCAACGAGACGACGCGCCTGGCGCCGCCGGACCTGAAGAAGATCCACCCGCTCGGCAAGTCGCCGCTGCTGGAAGATGGCCCGGTCGTGATCGCCGAGACGGGCGCGATCACGGAATACCTGCTTGCGAAGCATGATACCGGACACAAGCTGCACCCGAAGCCGGAGTCGCCGGATTTCCCGCGTTATCTCGAATGGATCCATTCGGCCGAAGGCGCCGTGTTCCTGCCGGGCCTGCTGGCGCTTTACACGGGCATGGCGGGCATCACCGAAGGCCCGGTGGCGCAGATGATCGCCGGCGAGCGCGAGAAGGTGGCGGCCTATATCGAGGCGCACCTGTCGAAACATGCCTACTTCGCGGGGGACACGTTCACGGCGGCGGACTGCCTGATGGGCTTCCAGATCGTAATGACCGATGCGCAGGGCGGCCTGGCGGGCCGGCCGGCAACGAAGGCTTGGCTGGACAAGGTGACGGCGCGGCCGGCCTACAAGGCGATGCTGGCTGTGGGGGTCTGAGGCGCGGTTTTCTTCGTTTAACCCGCCGAGGCGGTTGATCTTTCGCAAACAACTTTGTATTTCAAAGTTAATGTTTCGACGGAAGGACCGAGCGCCATGACGATTGCCGAACTCAATGCTGCCCTGAAAGCCGGCCGGCTGGCCGCCTATGCGGAAGCCCGGGGCGGGTGGCCGGTGCCGCTGGCCGGCGCGGCCTACTGGGGCGTGCTGGCCTGGCTTGGGCAGTCAATGGACCCGGCCAACTGGTCGCTGCTGGCGGCCGTGATGTCCGGCGCGATCTTTCCGGTGGCGGTGGCGCTCGCGGCGATCTTCCGGAACCCGTTCATGAAGGTGAAGCTGCCGGACCAGGGCGTCGTGTTCATGGCGATGGGCGCGATGCTGCTGTTCTGGCCGACCGCGATTGCCGCGATGTGGAACTTCAACGCGCTGACGCCGCTGATCCTGGCCATCGGCATGTCCGGCCACTGGACGGTGTTCGGCTGGAGCTATGGCCGGCCCGTGCCCTTCCTGTTCCATGTAATCGTGCGCGCGGTTGTCGCTTTCGGCATCTGGCAATTCATGCCCGACGGACGGTTTACCGTGCTGCCGGCCGCGGTTGCCGGGATCTATCTCGGCACGGTCGCGTTGTTGTTTATCGACAGCGGGTTGGTTGCCCGCCGCCTCACACAAAAGTGATGCCCCCTGTTGGCTGGCATTCAGCTTCAAGTGGCCACATGATAGTGTGGAAGATCCAATGGAGGCTGCTCTCATGAAACGGCTTACACTTGCCGCTGCATTTGCCGGACTGGCGCTGCTGGGCGCCTGCGCGACAGCGACGCCCTATCAGCAGGCGCTGACCGCGAATGACAGCGGGTATTCGGAACAGAAGATCGAGGACAACCGCTATCAGGTCCAGTTCGAGGGGAACTCGCTGACGGACCGCAAGACGGTGGAGACTTACCTGCTCTACCGCGCGGCGGAGCTGACCAAGCAAAGCGGGTATGACCATTTCCGCGTGGTGCGCCGGGATACAGATTCGACCACGCGGCTCGTCGGCTCGCCTTCGGCCTATGATCCGTTCTACGACCACTTCTATCTGGACTACCGCTATTTCGGTCCGCGCGCGGCCTACTTCCATGATCCCTATCGCCGCTATTATCCGGGTCCGGCGTACTATTCCCGTTGGGGCGCCTATGATCCTTTCTGGGGCGGGCCGACGGAATACCGCGAGCGGACGAGCTATGTGGCCTCGGCGGAAATCGTGATGGGCAAGGGCCCGAAGCCGGATGACGTCGCCTATTTTGATGCCAGCCAGGTGATCTTCAACCTCACGGGCTCGATCCAGCGCCCGGAAGCCTGAGCACCGCGCACGCAAAAGCCTGCCGATCAAGCCCCGCGCACCCGCGTGGGGCTTTTTCATGTGAGCTATGTCCATTCGGCACTAGGCAAGCCGGACGCATGGGTCCAGAACGCCCCGTTCCCTATTCGTCCGGACACCGCATTTCCTAATGGCCGACAGTGAATCGACTCCCGCCGCGCTGACGCTGCCCAAAGGGCTGCGCAAGGCGGAGCTTGTCGGCATGGTGGCGGGCCTGATGACGCTGAACGCGATGGCGATCGACATCATGCTGCCGGCGCTGTCGCAGATCGCCGCGGCGACGGGGCTGACCACCGAAGGCGGCGCGGTGGACAATCGCCAGCAGCTGATCATCTTCGCCTATGTGCTGGGCTTCGGGGCGCCGCAACTGGTGTGGGGGCCGATCACGGACCGGTTCGGACGGCGCGCGCCGCTGTTCATCGGCCTTGTCGGCTACATCCTGGTGTCGCTGGTCTGCGTGCTGATCCATGACTTCTGGCTGCTGCTGGCGGCGCGCTTCCTGCAGGGCATTTTCTCGTCCGGCGCGCGGATCGTCGCCTCGGCGGTCGTGCGCGACCTGTTTGCAGGCCGCGCGATGGCGAGCTTCATGTCGCTGGTGATGACGATCTTCATGATCGTGCCGATCCTGGCGCCGAGCCTCGGCCAGCTGATCCTGCTGATTGCGCCGTGGGAAGGCATCTTCATCTGGCTGGCGATCTGGGGCGCCGTGATGCTGGCCTGGACGCTGGCCCGCCTGCCCGAGACGCTGCCCGCCGAAGCGCGCCGGCCGCTGAACATGGCGAGCGCGTTCGGCGCATACCTGAGCGTGCTGCGTTCGAAGGTGAGCTTTGGCTACATGTGCGCCTCGGGCATCGTGTTCGGCGCGCTGTTCGCGTTCATCGCCTCGTCCGAGCAGGTGTTCCGGCAGGTGTTCGGCAAAGGCGATACGTTTGCCTACTGGTTTGCCGGAGTCGCGGGCGTGATGGCGCTGGCGAACTTCACGAACTCGCGCCTCGTGGAGAAGCTCGGCATGCGGCGCATCAGCCATACGGCGCTGATCGTGTTCACGGCGATCTCGGCAGGTCTTGCGATCTCGACGATGCTGTTCGGCGAGAATTTCGTGCTGTTCTTCCCGCTGTTCGCGATTGCATTCGGATGTTTCGGTCTGATGGGCTCGAACTTCTCGGCGCTGGCGATGGAGCCGCTGGGCAAGATCGCGGGCACGGCATCTGCGGCCTACGGGTTTGCGACCACGCTCGCCTCGGCGTTCATTGGCGCCTTCATCGGTTCGCAGTTCAACGGCTCCACCGTGCCGTTGATGCTGGGCTTTGCGGTGCTGGGCGTCGTGTCCCTGACGATCGTGCTGATTACGGAAAAGGGCCGGCTGTTCAGCATGCGCTGACGCCGGGTGATGACTTTACGCGCGGGTCCGCGTGCGTAGGTTCGTGCGACGCGTCATCGGATGCGGGGGGACGAACATGACCAAGACTGAACGCCTGCTGCGCCCGGCCCTGGCCGGACTGAGCGCCCTTCTGATCACCGCGTGCGGACAATCCGGCCCGGCACCGGTTGAAGCGCCGGCCGAGACGGCGGCTGTCGAGGCGCCTGCCCCGCCACCGTTCGAGCCGACCGAGGCCGCGTTCAAGTGCATCCGCGACATGCATCCCGTGCGCGGCTTCTATGTCGACAACCTGCTCGGCAACCTTGAAGGCACCATCGCGGCGGCAGAGTCCGAAACCGGCGCGGTTTATCCCGCAGGATCGGTGGTACAGCTGGTACCCGGCGAGGCGATGATCAAGCGCGAGGCGGGCTTCAACGCGGCGACGAAGGACTGGGAGTTCTTCGAGCTGGACGTGACGGACGCCGGCGCAAGAATCCGCGTGCGCGGCGCAGGCGAAGTCGTCAACCAGTTCGGCGGCAACTGCCTTGCCTGCCACGAGAAGGCGAAGCCGGAATTCGACCTGATCTGCGAACAGACGCATGGCTGTGACCCGATCCCGCTGACACCGGTGATGGTGAAGGCGATCCAGAACACTGATCCGCGCTGCGAGCCTGTGGAAAACCTGCCGCCGGAACAGCTGGAAGCGCTCGCCATGCTGCAGGCGTTCCGGGATGCCGCATCCGGCAATTGATGCCGGAGGCCGCAGGGTCTAGGCAGGGCGCCGAAAACGACCCTGCGGAGGCTGATGCATGCGCCTGTTCCTGAAAATTCTGGCCGGCCTGTTCGGCCTGCTGCTGGCGGCCGCCTTCGGGCTCTACACCTGGTTCTGGTGGAAGCCGGTCGGCATCAACAACTATATCAACAAGGCGACGCTCTCGGTGGCGATGCAGTCGCCGGAGCTGATGACCCAGCTCGGCCTGATCGACAACACGCCGCTGGATTTCCATTCCGGCAACCTGGGCGACTATACCGAGGCCGGCGAGCAGAAGCAGCTGGCCAACCTGCGCAAGGCGCGTGCGGGCCTCGACAAGTATGGCCCCGAAGGCCTCGAGGGACAGGAACTGCTGAGCTACCAGATCGTCGCCTGGTTCTTCGATGACCTGATCCGGCAAGCCGAGTTCGAACATGGCGGCTACCGCGTGAACCAGATTTCCGGCGTGACCGTGAACACGCCGCAATTCCTGACGGACACACATGTGATCGTCAGCAAGAAGAGCGCGGAGCGCTATGTCAGCCGCGTGACAGAATTCGGCCGTGTACTGAACGAAGTGCAGGCGCGGGTGGAAGATGACCGGGCCGCCGGTGTTGTGCCGCCGGACTTCATCATCGACAAGGCGATCACCGGCATGCAGGCCTTCATCGAAGGCGGCGCGGCAAACAACGTGCTGGTCACCACCCTGCCCGGAAAGCTCGACAAGGTCGAAGGGCTGAGCGCGGAAACGAAAGCGGCGCTGATCGCCGAGACAAAAGCGGCGGTGGAGACCGGCGTGATCCCCGGCTATGAGGCGCTTATTGCGCTGATGCAGGACATGCGGGCAGACGCAACGCATGATGCCGGAATCTGGAAGCTTCCCGAGGGCGAGGCGATCTACGCGGCGGCGCTGAAATCCAACACGACGACCGACATGACCGCCGAGGAGATACATGCGCTCGGACTTTCGGAGGTCGCGCGCATCGAAGCCGAGACTGAAGCAATCCTAGTGGCGGCAGGCTATACTGAGGGCACAGTTGCCGAGCGCGTTGATGCGCTGATGACGGCGCCAGAGCACAATTTTTCCAACGATGATGCCGGGCGCGCGGAGATGCTGGCTTATCTGGTGAAGCTGAATGAAGAGGTGATGGCGAAGGCGGGCGACTATTTCATCACCCTTCCGACGCAGCCGCTGGAGATCGTCCGTGTACCCGAGTATGCGGAGAACTCTTCGGCCGGGGGATACTATACCCCGCCCGCGCTGGACGGCTCGCGGCCCGGACGCTTCTACATCAACCTGAAGAACACGACCGACAATCCGCGCTGGACGCTGCCGACGCTGCTCTACCATGAGGCGGCGCCCGGCCATCACTTCCAGCTGTCTGCGACACAGCTGATCAAGGATGTGCCGATGATCCGCAAGTTCAGCCCGTTCAATGCCTATTCCGAGGGCTGGGCGCTGTATGCGGAAAAGATCGCGTCAATCGACATGGGGATGTATGCGGACGATCCGCTGGGCGACCTGGGCCGCCTGAAGGCGGAAATGTTCCGCGCCGTGCGGCTTGTGGTCGATACCGGCATGCACGCCAAGAAATGGACGCGCGAGGAAGCAATCGCCTACATGCGCGAGAAGACCGGTCAGACGGAAGATGAAGTCACCCGCGAGATCGAGCGCTATGTCGTGTGGCCGGGACAGGCGACCGCCTACAAGACGGGGCAGCTGTCGATCCTCGCCGCACGGGCGCGCGCGGAAGCCGCGCTGGGTGACCGGTTCGACCTGAAGCAGTTCCACGAAGCCGTGCTCGGCAGCGGCGCCATGCCGCTCGGCATCCTCGACACGGTAGTCGATGATTGGATCGCGGCGGAACAGGCCAAGGCGGGCTGAGCTTCGGCTCAGCCCTTCACCAGCCAGGCTTTCTCGACAAGCTTTGTCACGTCGCCCATGATCTCGGTGATCTTGAAATCCTTGGGCGTGTAGACGCGCGCGATACCCATCTGCTTCAGCGCGCGGGCATCTTCCGGCGGGATGATGCCGCCGACGACGACCGGCACATCGCCGAGCCCGGCGGCGCGCAGTTCGGAGATCGTCTCGCGGACGAGATCAAGGTGGCTGCCCGAGAGGATCGACAGGCCGACGACATGCGCCTTCGCCGCCTTCGCCTGCGCGGCGATTTCGGACGGCGTGAAGCGGATGCCTTCATAGACAACGTCCATGCCTACCGCGCGGCCGCGTGCCGCGATCTGCTCGGCGCCGTTCGAGTGGCCGTCGAGGCCGGGCTTGCCGAGCACATATGTCAGTGTACGGCCGAGTGCCTTCGACACGCGGGCAACTTCGGCCTTCACGGCTTCGATGTCCTCGGCGCCGTCCGAGGCGACCACGAGGGCGACGCCGGTGGGCGCGCGGAACTCGCCGAAGACCTGGCGCAGGACGGTGCCCCACTCCCCGGTCGTCACACCGGCCTTTGCGCAGGCGATGGACGGCTCCATGATGTTGCGGTTCTCGGCGGCCGCGGCGCGCAGGGCGGCGAGCGCCGCTTCAGCGGCCTTGCCGTCACGGCCCGCACGCCAGGCTTTGAGGTCGCGCACCTGCGCGGCCTCTTCGGCGGGATCGACGGTCATGATGGCACCGTCACCGGAGCCGAGCGGGCTCTCTTCGGTTTCGGTGTAAGCATTGACGCCGACGACTTTCAGCGCGCCGGATTCGATGGCGCGGATGCGTTCGATATGCGCGCCGACGAGGCTTTCCTTCATGAAGGGGATCGCATCCTTGGCACCGCCGAGCGCATCGATCTTCGCGAGCGTCGCGCGGGCCTTGTCCTTCAGCTCGTTCGTCTTCGCATCAATGACATGGCTTCCGTCAAAGATGTCCTCGAACTCGAGCAGGTCGGTTTCATAGGCGAGGATCTGCTGGAGACGGAGCGACCATTGCTGGTCCCAGGGGCGCGGCAGGCCCATCGCCTCGTTCCAGGCCGGCAGCTGGAGGGCGCGGCAACGGGCTTTTTTCGACAGGGTGACGGCGAGGGCTTCGATCAGGATGCGATAGACGTTGTTTTCCGGCTGGGGCTCGGTAAGGCCCAGCGAGTTGACCTGGACGCCGTAGCGGAAGAGCAGCGCTTTCGGATCGGTGACGCCATAGCGCTCGCGGCCGATCTCTTCCCAGAGGTCGACGAAGGCGCGCATCTTGCAGAGTTCTGTTACGAAACGGACCCCGGCATTCACGAAGAATGAAATCCGGCCGAAGACTGTTTCAAAGTCTGATTCCGGAACTTGCCCGCCAGCTTTCACCGTATCCAGCACGGCGATGGCGGTCGCGAGCGCATAGGCCAGCTCCTGTTCCGGCGTCGCGCCCGCCTCCTGCAGGTGGTAGGAGCAGACGTTCATCGGGTTCCATTTTGGAACCTCAACATAGCACCAGCTGACCATGTCTGCGATCAGGCGCAGGGAAGGCTCCGGCGGGAAGACGTAGGTGCCGCGCGAGAGGTATTCCTTCACGATGTCGTTCTGGGTGGTGCCGCGCAGCTTCTTGCGGCTTTCGCCGCGCTCGTCAGCGAGGGCAACGTACAGCGCCAGCATCCAGGCGGCCGGGGCGTTGATTGTCATCGACGTGTTCATCTGTTCCAGCGGCAGCTGGTCGAACAGGAGGCGCATGTCGCCGAGGTGTTTGACGGGCACGCCGACCTTGCCGACTTCGCCTTTCGACAGGATGTGGTCGGCATCATAGGCCGTCTGCGTGGGCAGGTCGAAGGCGATGGACAGACCGGTCTGGCCCTTGGAGAGGTTCAGACGGTACAGTTCGTTCGACTTCTTTGCGGTGGAATGGCCGGCATAGGTCCGGAAGATCCAGGGCTCTTCGGGCGCGTGCTGGTAGTTTGTATCGGGCTTGCTCATCCGGCTTTGCCTCCCCTTTTGTGCGGCGCAACATGGCTGAGGCCCCGCCCGCTGGCAAGGCCCGCAGAATGATGCCGCAGCCTGCTTGAACGGGCGCCGCGAACCACGACATCCTTCTGAACGAGATTGATCATCGCCGGATTCCGACAAGTGCCAAGCCGTCCCTCTGATCCTGTTGCAACGTTGAAGACGGCCTTGTCGCTTCGGCTCGGCTCGCTTCTGGCGTTTCCGGCCGGCGCAGTGCTGATGGCCATCCTGGAGCGGGGCTGGCTGTCGATTGCGGCGCTGGCAGCGGTGATGCTGGCGGTGAGCCTGTTCGAGCGCCGCCGGATCGGCCGGGCGCTGGGCGTGGATATACGGGCAAATTCCTCTTCCCTGACGATGGGTCTTGCTGTCCGCTTCGGCCTGTTGACGGGCCTGTTCGTTGTGACGCTGGGCGTGCTGGCCCTGTTCCGGGATACGGCGCTGTCGCGGGAGCTGGGCTGGCCGGACCTTGCGGTGATCGGCCTGTCGGCGGGCGGCGCGCTGCTGGCGAATGCGCTGAGCGCGCGGCTTGCGCCGGTGTCCGCGGGTCCGGGCCAGCCCCCGCCGCGCAAGGCTCCGGCGGACACGGTGATCATCGAGGGCGAAATCATCGACAGCGATCCGCGGTGACGGCGCGCGCGTACCTCGCTAGGGCTGGGGAATCGGTTCGGGACACTGCTCCATGTCAGACATTTTTGGCTTCGTTGGCGCGTTCCTGACGACGCTCTCCTTTGTGCCGCAGGCCTGGCTGGTGCTGCGGACCGGAAAGACAGAGGGCATCTCGCTGGCGATGTACGCCCTGTTCACGATCGGTGTGGCCGCGTGGCTCGCCTACGGCGTGCTGCAGGCTGCATTACCGATCATCCTGGCAAACGCCATCACCCTTGTCCTTGCAACGCTCATTCTCGCGATGAAGGCCCGCGCGGTGCTTCAGGCCCGCTCCAGCACCCAGGGCGCAGCCACCGACACATCGGCGCCCATCGCTTCGTAATAGAGGCGCTGGATCTTGCGGGTGACGGGGCCGGGTTTGCCGCTGCCGATGGCGCGGCCTTCGAGATGGGTGACCGGGGCGATCATGGCGCCGGCGGAGGTTGTGAAAACTTCGGCCGCGTTTACCGCTTCGTCCGGCGTGAAGGCGCGCTCGGTGATGGTGAAGCCGCCCTTCCCGCGCAGGGCCATGACACCGGTGCGGGTGATGCCCGGCAGGATGGCCGGGGAGAGATCGCGGGTGATGATTTCGCCGGCTTTCGTGACAATCCAGGCATTGGCGGAGGCGGCCTCGGTGACGAAACCGTCTTCGACCATGAAGGCGGTCTCGGCGCCCTGGGCCTTCGCCGTGCGATAGGCGAGCGCCTGGGAGAGGAGCTGCGTGGTTTTCATGTCGCGGCGCTTCCAGCGCGTGTCGTTCAGGAAGACCGCCCTGAGGCCATCGCGCGCCTTCTCGCCGATCAGGGCTTTTTCGTCGGCATAGGCGAAGACCGTGGGCACGAAGGTTTCCGGCCCGGCGAAGTCGCGGGCATCATAGGCGCCGCCGGTCACTTCCAGATAGACAAGGCCTTCGGTGAGATTGTTGCGTACGATCAGTTCCGTATGCAGGGCTTCCCAGCCGGCAGTGTCGTGCGGGTTCGGTATGGCGATGCCATCCAGAGTGCGGATCAGGCGGGCAATATGGCCCGGAAGGTCAACGAAACGGCCGCCATAGACTGCCGTCACCTCGTAAGCCGCATGGGCAAACAGGAAGCCCCGGTCGAGCGGCGAAATTTTGGCCTCGCCTTGAGACAGAAACGATCCATTTAAGTGAACGATGGGGCAGACGGGCATTCGTTTGGGCCTCAAGCAATCGGGACGGGTTTGTGCGGCGCAACATTTTTCTTGCACTGCGGCAGGACACTTGCCACTGTGCCCCCGCCAATCGGGGCTGTGAAGACGTCGCAGAGCGTCGCGCACCTCATCAAGATCATAACGGAGGAAGGTGATGGCCACCAAAACGGCTGGGCGCGTACAAAAAGACATCTACGAGCTGGGCGAGATTCCGCCCGAGTTCCACGTCCCGAAAATGATGCACGCCTGGGCGATCCGGCGCGAGCGCCATGGCCGGCCGATGACCGCCATGCAGTTGGAGCAGGTGCCTGTTCCTGAGATCGATTCAGACGAAGTGCTCGTTCTGGTCATGGCCGCAGGCGTCAACTACAACGGCATCTGGGCCTGCCTTGGCGATCCAGTTTCGCCGTTCGATGGAGCCATCAAAGAAAAATATCAGGTCCTTGGTTCGGATGCTGCGGGGATCGTCTGGGCTGTCGGGAAAAAAGTAACGCGCGTGAAGCCGGGCGACGAAGTCGTTATTCACTGCAACCAGGATGACGGCGACGATGAGGAGTGCAACGGCGGCGACCCGATGTTCTCCCAGAGCCAGCGCATCTGGGGCTATGAGACCAACCATGGCAGCTTTGGGCAGTTCTGCCGCGTGCAGGCTCGCCAGTGCATGCCGCGCCCGAAACACCTGACCTGGGAAGAGAGCGCCTGCTACACGCTGACGCTGGCAACGGCTTACCGGATGCTGTTCGGCCATCGCCCGCACGTCCTCTCCCCGGCTGACAACGTGCTGGTCTGGGGCGCCTCGGGCGGCCTTGGCTGCTTTGCTGTTCAGCTCTGCGCGGTGACCGGCGCGAATGCGATCGGGGTGGTGTCGTCCGAAGACAAGCGCGACTATGTGATGAGCCTCGGCGCCAAGGGCGTGATCAACCGCAATGACTTCAAATGCTGGGGCCAGCTGCCGAAAGTGAACGGCCCGGAATTCGCCGACTACATGAAAGAGAGCCGCAAGTTCGGGAAGGCGATCTGGGACATTACCGGCAAGAAAGACGTCGACATCGTGTTCGAGCACCCGGGCGAATCGACCTTCCCGGTCTCCGTGTTCGTGGTGAAGCGCGGCGGCATGGTGGTGATCTGCGCCGGCACGACCGGCTTCAACCTGACCATGGACGCGCGGTTCCTGTGGATGCGTCAGAAGCGCGTGCAGGGCTCGCACTTCGCGAACCTGAAGCAGGCTTCGGAAGCCAACCAGCTGGTGATCAACCGCCGCATCGATCCCGGCATGTCGGAAGTCTTCCCCTGGGCGGACATTCCTCTGGCGCATGAGAAGATGCTCGACAACAAGCACCTGCCCGGCAACATGGCCGTGCTGGTCACCGCGCCGAAGCCAGGCCTGCGCACGGTCGAGGATGTACTGGCCGTCAACGGCCAGGGTTGATCTGAGCTGGTCGGGGAAACTCAGCCGTCCGTATCCGGAGTTTTCCGGAACGGCGGCGCCCCGGCACACCAGAGGACCAGCGCGATCAGCGGGAACTGCAAGGCCACACGCAGCCACAGGGCGGCCGGACTGAGCGCCGTCTCGCCCAGCGGGATCTGCGCGAGCGCCATGTAGACGTTGGCGGGCAGCACCGCGAGCAGGTAGGCCGAGAGCAGCAGCCCGGTCAGCGGAAGGCGCCATTTTGCGAGCAGCGCCGCAGCGAAGGCGAGTTCCATCACCCCGGTGATCCAGACGATCGCAACCGGGAATGGCAGCATTGGCGGCACGATCCGCGCAAACGCATCGTCCAGCCTGAAATGCAGGATGCCCGCCACCAGGAAGAAGAGCGCAAGCGCTATCTGGACACCGCGTTTGACCATTGGATGCCTCCCGGCGCTGACGGTGGACGCAGTGTGCAGGCGATGCAAGATGCACCCTCTGATTCGGGAGAGGTGCGGGGATGCTCGACAAGGCAAAGGCAGAAGTGTTTGCGCGGGCCTGGATGTCTGCCTGGAACGACCGGGACATCGACCGCATCCTTGCGCACTATTCCGACGGCGTGGTGTTCCATTCACCGCGCATCTCCCTGGTGATGGGCAACCGCGCGGTCAGCATCACCGGCAAGGCGGCGCTGCGCGATTACTGGACGAAGGCCCTGGAACGGTCGCCGGAGCTTTACTTCGAGCTGGAGAACGTACTGACCAGCAGTGACGCGGTAACCCTTCTGTACACGAACCACCGGGAGGAACTGGTAGCGGAAACCTTCCTGTTTGATCCGGACGGGGAAGTGCGCGAGTCGGTTGCCGCTTACAGCTAGGCCGGCGCGCGGCCACGCCCGCCACTGCGCGCAAGCCAGACTCCGCCAAGGATGAGCGCAAGCGCGACGACCGCGTTCCAGCTTTGCGTTTCCTGGAAGAACAGCCAGCCAAGGCCGGCGCTGATCACCGGGATGGCATAACCATTGAGCGACACGAATGTGGCCCCTGCCCGCGCAATCAGCGTCATGTAGATCACCTGCGCGATGCCGGACGAGCCAAGCCCGAGCCCCAGTACACCGAGCCAGTTGATCCAGGTCGCCTGTACCGAGGAGGGATCGACGGTGAGCGCGAGCGGCAGCGCCGTCAGGGCCGAGACGCTGGCATAGCTGGCGGCGAAGACAATAGCGTCCATCGGCGGAGCGCCGCGGGCGATCAAAGTTGAAAGCGCGTAGGCGAGCGTCGCGATCAGCAGGAAGAGTTGTGCGACGGCGCTGGCGGAGCCGAGGCCGTAGATTGCGTCCGGCCCGAAGAGGACGGCCACACCGAGAAAGCCGAGCGTGACGCCGAGGCCGGTTCGGGCGGTCATCCTTTCCTCCGCGAACAGGAGGTTCGCGCCGATGGCGACAAACACCGGCGAGGCCGCCGTGTAGAGGGCAGCTAGGCTGGAGTTGACCGTTTCCTGCGCCGTCGTGATGAAGAAGAAAGGGATGACCGAGCCGAAGATGCCCATGCCGACGATGGACACCCAGCGGCGGCGGTCGCTGAAGGGTGGCAGGTGCTTGCGGCTGGCGATCAGCACGATCCAAAGGAAGCAGGCGCCGATGCAGAGCCGGCCGGGCAGGACCCAGGCGGCGGGCAAGCCGGTATCGAGTCCCTTTCCGACCGCGAGCCGCGTCAGCGGATAGGCCCCGGCCCAGACGAGGGACAAGGCGCCAAAAAGGAGCCAGTCCAGCATTGGCCTTCCGCCAATCATCCCCTGCCCGCTCGCGTTGCTCATGCGGTTCCTCCGGACGGTTGGCACTAGTCGGACGGCGGCAGCCTGTCTACCCGCCGCGCTTGCATGGAACTTGCACGCTGTGGGCAGGGCGACCGCCTCCTTCCCTAGCGTCAATTTCGCGGCGCGGTGCCGCACGGAATGCGGGTGGACGTGGGGGGCAGGCGCCAGTAAATGGCTGCAAAACGTGCGAGAGACCTCGCCTCACAGGAGAAAAAACATGGCCGTTCGCGTTGCTATCAATGGTTTTGGCCGGATCGGCCGCCTCGTCCTGCGCTCGATCATCGAACATGGCCGCACCGACATCGAAGTCGTCGCGATCAATGATCTCGGTCCCGTTGAAACGAACGCCCACCTGCTGCGCTTCGACTCCGTGCATGGCCGCTTCCCGGCGGATGTGAAGGTCGACGGCGACAAGATTGTCATCAACGGCAAGCCGATCCTCGTGACGGCCATCCGCGACCCGAAGGACCTGCCGCACCGCGAACTGGACGTCGACATCGCGATGGAGTGCACCGGCATCTTCACGTCGAAAGACAAGGCTTCGGCCCACCTGGCGGCCGGCGCCAAGCGCGTGCTGGTTTCCGCCCCGGCGGACGGCGCCGACATCACGGTGGTCTATGGCGTCAACCACCAGAACATGAAGAAAGAGCACATGGTCGTCTCGAACGCCTCGTGCACGACGAACTGCCTTGCCCCGGTCGCGCAGGTTCTGCACGCCGCTGTCGGTATCGAGAAAGGCATGATGACGACGATCCATTCGTACACGAATGACCAGCCGTCGCTCGACCAGATGCACAAGGACCTCTACCGCGCGCGCGCCGCTTCGCTGTCGATGATCCCGACCTCGACCGGCGCTGCCAAGGCTGTCGGCCTCGTGCTGCCGGAACTGAAAGGCAAGCTGGACGGTATCTCGGTGCGCGTGCCGACGCCGAACGTCTCGGTCGTCGACCTGAAATTCATCGCCAAGAAGAACACGACCGCCGAGGAAGTGAACGCAGCCATCGTGGCAGCGGCGACCAGCGGCCCGCTGAAAGGCGTGCTGGGCTTCACCGACCAGCCGAACGTCTCGTCCGACTTCATCCATGACGACCGCTCGTCGATCTTCCACCTCGACCAGACGAAAGTCATGGACGGCAACTTCGTGTCGATCATGACCTGGTACGACAACGAGTGGGGCTTCTCCACCCGCATGTCTGACACCGCGATCGCGCTGGCGAAGCTGATCTAGTCTTTCCAGAGATTTCAATGACGACCTTCAAACGTATTCCGGACGCCGGCAACCTCACCGGCAAGGTCGCGCTTGTGCGCGTCGACTTCAACGTGCCGATGGAAAACGGCCTGGTTACGGACGATACGCGCCTCCGGGCCGCCGTCGACACGGTGCAGAGCCTGCGGACAGCGGGCGCGAAGGTTGCCCTGCTTGCACATTTCGGCCGGCCTAAGGGCGAGCGCGTCGCCGAGATGAGCCTCGCTCCAGTGGCTGGCGCGTTCGGCAAGGTGCTGGGCGCGAATGTCAGCTTCATCGCCGACTGCAAGGGCGAGCATGTGAAGAAGGCGATTGCCGAACTGCCGCCCGCGGGCGTGATCCTTCTGGAGAATACCCGCTTCTACAAGGGCGAGGAAAAGGGCGACATGGAACTGGCGAAAGAGATTGCCGCCCTGGGTGACATCTTCGTCAACGATGCCTTCTCCGCCGCACACCGCCGCCATGTGACGACGGCCGTGCTGGCCGAGATCATGCCGGCCTATGCGGGCGTCAACATGGAAGCCGAGCTGGATGCGCTGGACAAGGCGCTCGGCCGTCCGGAGCGCCCGGTGTTGGCCATTGTCGGCGGGGCGAAGGTCTCGTCAAAGATCGACCTGCTCAAGAACCTCGTGACCAAGGTCGACATGCTCGCCATCGGCGGCGGCATGGCGAACACTTTCCTGTTTGCCCGCGGGAGCGCCATCGGCAAGTCGCTGTGCGAGCGCGACCTGGCAGACACGGCGCGCGAGATCGAACGAATCGCAGCGGCTTCAGGCTGCAAGATCCTGCTGCCGGTGGATGTGGTTGTGGCGAAGGAGTTCAAGGCACATGCCGCGAGCCGCACTTGCGGCCTCGACGCTGTGGCAGAGGACGAGATGATCCTCGATGCGGGGCCCGAATCGGTGGCGTCGCTGGTCGCTGCGATGGATAGCGCCCGCACGCTCGTTTGGAATGGCCCGCTGGGTGCGTTCGAGATGGCGCCCTTCGATGCTGCCACCGTGGCCGCCGCCAAGGCGGCCGGCACGCGCGCCAAGGCCGGCAAGCTTGTGGCGGTGGCAGGCGGCGGGGACACCGTGTCGGCCCTCAACCATGCCGGCGCGGCAGACGATTTCACCTTCATCTCGACGGCAGGCGGCGCCTTCCTCGAATGGATGGAAGGCAAGCCCCTGCCGGGCGTGGATGCCCTCAAGGCCTGATGCTTCAGGGCCGGTCACAGGCCGCCTTTTCTGCCCTCAAGGCCCTGCGTCCAAACGGATCGCAGATTGGCAACGTTGTCTGCCTTTTCCGGCACGCCACTTGAATATAGGGCAATCAGAATGGTCCGCTGACGGACACTGCCTTATTTGAGACGCTGGCCCAATTTTTGGCCTTTTTGCTGTTTCAAAGCGTGACAGTGACCGCGCCCTTGCCGGGCAGCGCGACAGATGAACACGAACAGGCGAGCCCTCCGGGCACCAACAAGAAGGTCGGGACAATGGCGAACACGGACATGGCGATGAAATCGGGCAATTTGGAAATGGCGAAGCAGATGGCTCAGAAGGCAGGCTTCATTGCCGCCCTCGACCAGTCCGGCGGTTCGACGCCGAAGGCGCTGCGCCAGTATGGTATCGAGGAAGGCGCCTGGTCCACCGAAGAGGAAATGTACGGCCTGATCCACCAGATGCGCGCCCGCATCATCAAGTCGCCTGCTTTCACCGGCGAGAAGGTCATTGGCGCGATCCTGTTCGAGCGCACGATGGATGGCTCGATCGACGGTATTCCGACCGCTGAATATCTCTGGTCCAAGCGCAAGGTCGTCCCTTTCCTGAAGGTCGACAAGGGCCTGGCGGATCCCAAGGACGGCGTGCAGCTGATGAAACCGATCACGGGCCTGGACGCCCTGCTTGAACGCGCCGTCGCAAAGGGCATCTTCGGCACCAAGATGCGTTCGGTCATCGACGCCGCCAACCCCGCCGGCATTGCCGCCGTGGTGGCGCAGCAGTTCGAAATCGGCAAGCAGATCCTGTCGCACGGCCTGATGCCGATCATCGAGCCGGAAGTGACGATCACGATTGCCGACAAGGCGCAGGCCGAGGACATCCTCCTGGCCGAAATCCTGAAACACCTCGACGCCCTTCCCGCTGGCCAGCAGGTCATGCTGAAAGTATCGCTGCCGACCAAGCCGAACCTCTACAAGCCGCTGGTCGACCATCCGAAAGTGATGCGCGTTGTCGCGCTGTCGGGCGGGTACAGCCGCACCGAAGCCTGTCAGAAACTGGCCGCAAACACCGGAATGATCGCGAGCTTCTCGCGCGCCACCACGGAAGGCCTTTCGGCCAAGCAGAGCGACGCCGAATTCGACAAGGTGCTTGCCGAAACCATCAATACGATCTGCGACGCTTCGACCGCAGGCTAAAGTGACCGGGGCCCTTGCGGCCCGCCGGGCAAGACCCATCTGAAGGGGCGTGGAAGTTTCGGCTTCCGCGCCCTTTTTGCTGCTGAGGAGCCGGACTGATGAAATGCCCCGCTGATGGCGAAACGCTTGTCATGACCGACCGCAATGGTGTCGAGATCGACTATTGCCCGAAATGCCGGGGCGTCTGGCTGGACCGGGGCGAGCTGGACAAGATCATCGACCGCGCGGCAACCGTGTTGCCTGCCCCCTCTGCACCCGCGCCCACACCGCATCCGGAAGCGCACCGGCCGGAACATTACCGCGATGAAGGCCGCTTCCGCGACCGGGACCATGACGACGATGATGACTGGAAGTATCGCAAAGGCAAACGCTACAAGCGCGAAAGCTTCCTGAGCGACATCTTCGACTTCTGACAGCCGCTTTCGGGCGCTCATCGCGGAGCGCTTGAAACACATTTCTGGACTTCGGCCCCGGAGGCAGGCCATACATTTCCCAAATCACGCGCAGGCGGATTGCCTGCTGCAAAGTGCTCAGGGAAACGCCATGATCTCCAGATCCAGTCTGCTCGCTTCTGCCGCTATCACGGCGCTCCTGCTGACGGGCGCTTGCGCGACGCAGGCCCCAGCCAGCGACAGCCGCCTCTCAGCCGCAGCAGAAGAGCCGGTCCTGCGCGAGCTGGCACTGGGGATGATTGATGACCTGGCCGTCAATCCAGCTTCGGCGGCCGAAGTGACAGCAAGGTGCACGGGCGGCCTCGGGCTTGCCGAACGCATCCTGACCGACCTGGAAGGCCGCACCTCGGCGCCTGATGTTGCTGATATCCGGGATTTCGACATGCTGTCGAATCTCACCTACGCGGTGGGCTTCGGCGAGGCGGGCCTGTTGGCCGAAACCAATCCGGATGCGGACATTCGCGCCGCCGCGGAGGAATGCCAACAGAAGGCCTCGGACCTCACCACACAGATTTCCCTGTCTCGCCCGGTGTTTGACCGTTTGTCAGCGATCGATGCTGCGGCGCTGGACGCACGTTCCGCCTGGCTGTTGCAGCGCACATTGCGAGACTATCGCCGCGCCGGCGTGGACCGGGATGAAGCCACCCGCGACAAGATCCGTGCACTGAACGCCGAACTGGCGGCGACAAGCACGGAGTTCAACCGCAACCTCCGTGAAATCCAGGGCTCGATCAAGGTTGCGCCCGAGGCGCTGGCCGGCATGCCGCAGGACTATATCGCCGCCCATCCGCCTGGCGAAGACGGCCTCGTGACCATTACCACTGACTATCCCGACACCCAGCCGGTCTTCACCTATTCATCCAATGACGAGATGAAGAAGTCGCTGGCCCGCGCCAACGGCCTGCGGGCCTATCCGGAGAACGTCGCGCCGCTGCGAAGCCTTCTGGAGAAACGCTACGAATTGGCCACCCTGCTCGGCTATCCGAACTACGCCGCCTATATCACCGAAGACAAGATGACCGGCTCGCCGGAAACCGTGCGTACCTTCCTGAACGAAGTGGAGGCGTCCGCACGCGACGCCGCCGGAATCGAATTTGGCCGCCTGCTGGCGAAAAAGCGCGAGAGCGACCCGGCCGCCACGGCGATCGGCGACTGGAGCCGGGCCTATCTGGCAGAGCAGATCCGGCAGTCAGACTATGACCTCAACTCGCAGGAAGTGCGCCAGTACTTCGCTTACAACAACGTCCGTGACGGGATCTTCTCGCTGGTGGAAGATCTTTTCGACGTGGATGTCCGCGACTGGGCGGGCGCACCGGTCTGGCATGAAAGCGTGACCGCGCACGAGATGTACCGGGACGGCAAGCTGATGGGCCGTTTCTTCCTCGACATGCATCCGCGCGAAGGCAAGTTCAAACACGCTGCCGCCTTCCCCATCCGTCTGGGCCCAACAAGCGACGGTGTTCCGGTGGCTGCGCTGGTCTGCAACTTCCCTGCGGGCGACCACTCGACGGGCCTTATGGAACATATCCAGGTTGAAACCTTCCTGCACGAGTTCGGCCACCTCATCCATGCAATGTTCTCGGCCCAACCGGATTATGGCAGTCTCAACATGGGCACGGTGGAGTGGGACTTCATCGAGGCGCCGTCGCAGATGCTGGAAAACTGGGTTTGGGACTATGACACCCTGGCCAAGTTCGCCGTCGACGCCGAAGGCAATACGATCCCGCGGGAACTGGTGGCCAAGATGAATGCGGCCCGTAACTTCGGCAAGGGCGTCAATACGCTCCGTCAACTGATCATCGCCAACACATCGCTGGATTACTACGATGCTGCGCCAAGCGACGTTGACCTTCGCAGCGTGATGAAGGGCCATACCGACCGCCTCAGCCTGTTCGAGCAGATCGAGGACATCCACCCCTATGCCAGCATCGGCCATTTCGATGGCTATTCGGCCATCTACTACACTTATCAGTGGTCGCTCGCGATCTCGACGGACCTGTTCTCGGAGTTCAAGAAAAACGGGCTTCGCGACAGCGAAACGGCGGCGCGCTACCGCGATCTGGTCCTGGCGCCGGGCTCCTCGAAGCCTGCCGCGCAGCTGATCCATGATTTCCTGGGGCGCGACTGGTCGCCGGAAGCTTACGAACAGCTGCTATTGAACGCAGCCAGGGAAGAAGGCGCCGAATAAGCCATGCTGGAGATGCGGCCCAACTGCGAACGCTGCGATTGCGACCTGCCGCCTGACGAGCCTGGCGCCTTCATCTGCTCGTTCGAGTGTACCTTTTGCGATGAATGTGCGGACGGCCCGCTCGACGGCGTGTGCCCGAACTGCAAGGGCGACCTGGAGCCCCGGCCGTTGCGCCGGGGCGTCGCGCTCGCCAAAAATCCCGCCAGCACGAAACGAGTGGTCAGGCGGGCCGGTTGACGGGCTTTGCCGGGGCAGCGAACGGCAACTCTACAAATTGCAGCGCAAGCCGCCGCGCAATCGGCCCGACGATCAGGATGGCGGGGTAGGCCAGCACGAAGGCTAGGCCCCAGGAGTGCATCCAGCGGCCGATGAAATCCGGCGGAAAGCCGATGTTCAGTGCGGTGATGGCGCCCGACATCAGAAAGCTCATGAAGCAGGCCATGAACAGGCCGAAGACCGGCTGGAACAGGCGGACGGGGAGTTTGTTCGGCATCTGGATAATCTTCCTGTCTGTGAGTTCCGATATAGAACCCGATTCCTGATATTCCAACCCTGCGCCCGGCGTTGACTTCCGGGCCTTCGCGCCGCAGAGGCAGCGCCCATGATCACCCCTCCTCCACCCCGCCCGCGTACGCGCCTTTACCTGATCACACCGCCGCAAGTGGCAGATGTGCCCGGCTTTACCAGAACGTTGGAGGCAGCGATCGGCGCTGGAGACGTGGCATCGCTGCAGCTGCGCCTCAAGGGCGCGGATGGCATCATAGATATGCAGGCGACGCGTGAGCTCGGCCGTGCCGTGACGGGCCTGGCGCAGGAGGCGGGCGTCGCCGTGCTGGTCAACGACTCCCCCGAACTGGCGAAAGAACTCGGCGCGGACGGGGTGCATGTCGGTTGGGACGACATGCCGGTGAAGACGGCGCGCGGCCTGCTGGGTCCGGAAGCCATCATCGGCGCGACCGCCAAGAACAGCTATCACAAGGCCATGCAGGCGGGCGAAGACGGGGCGGACTATGTCGCGTTCGGGGCCTTCTATCCGACCTCCACGAAGGCAGAGACTGTGCCCGCCGAGCTGGACCTGTTGCAGGTCTGGCAGGCTGCCATGTTGATCCCCTGCGTCGCGATCGGGGGCATTACGGTCGCCAATGCGGCGCCCCTGGTCACCGCCGGCGCTGACTTCATCGCTGTCTCAGGCGGGGTCTGGAATCATCCGGACGGGCCGGCGGCGGCGGTAAAAGCCTTCAACGACCTGCTGGACGAACTCGAACCACGTTAACTTTCAGCGCCTTGACCCTGCGGGCACAAGGGATTACGCCCCCGCCTCCCGCCCCGAAAGCGTGCAAGAGCTATTTCTCATGTCGAAACCCTCCCCCGTTGGCGCTGTTATGATCGCCGCCGCCCGCGCCGCTGGACGCAGCCTTGCGCGCGATTTCGGCGAAGTGGAAAACCTGCAGGTTTCACGCAAGGGCCCTGCCGACTTTGTCTCCAATGCCGATACGCGCGCTGAAGAAGTCATCTACAGCCATCTGACAAAAGCCCGCCCCGGCTATGGTTTCGTCATGGAGGAGCGCGGCATTGTCGAAGGGACGGACAAGTCCAACCGGTTCATCGTGGACCCGCTCGACGGCACCCTGAACTTCCTGCACGGCCAACCGCACTATTCGGTTTCGATTGCGCTGGAGCGCGACGGCCAGCTGCTGACCGGCGTCGTGTTCGACGTCGCGAAGAACGAGATTTTCTGGGCCGAAACCGGCCGCGGCGCCTGGCTGGAGCAGCGCAAACTGCGCGTGGCCGCCCGCAAGAAGTTGACCGATTCTGTCATCGCCACCGGGACACCCTGGCACGGGAAGGCTGAAGAGGCCCACACGCAGTTCGCCCGCGAAATGCTCGCCATGACGCCTGCTTGCGCCGGTATCCGCCGGAATGGCTCAGCCGCGCTGGACCTTGCTTGGGTCGCAGCGGGACGGTTCGACGGTTTCTGGGAGCGCAACCTGAAATCCTGGGACATCGCTGCGGGTATCGTGCTGGTGCGCGAAGCTGGCGGCATCGTCACCGAAATCGATGGCGGAAACGCCATGTCGAGCGGCTCGATCATTGCCGGCAATGAAGAGATCGTGCCGCTGGTTCAGGAACAGCTGCGCCTGGCCAGCGCCTTTGGCCGGCAAGCAAAAATTTCCTGACGCCGCCGTCAGGATTTTTTGCCAACGCAAAAAAATCGCGGTATGAACCGCGCCATGACAAAACCAGACATCGACGTTCTCATCATCGGCGCAGGCCTTTCGGGCATTGGCGCCGCCGTGCATCTTCAGAAGCTGAGCCCCGGCAAGACCTACCGGATCTACGAAGGGCGCGAGGCCATTGGCGGAACGTGGGACCTTTTCCGGTATCCAGGCATCCGGTCAGACTCCGACATGCACACGCTGGGTTTTGACTTCAAACCCTGGACTGAGGCAAAGGCCATCGCGGACGGCCCCTCGATCCGCAAGTATGTGAACGAAACGGCCGACGAATATGGTGTGCGCCAGCACATCCGGTTCAGCACCAAGATTGTCGCAGCGGACTGGTCAAACGCCGATCAGGTCTGGCGCGTGACTGCTGAGAACATGAAGACGGGAGAGCGCAGCGTGACGACCGCGCGCTTCCTGTTCATGTGCGGCGGCTATTATCGCTATGATCAGGGCTATCGCCCCGAGTTCCCGAACGAACAGGCTTTCAAGGGCAAGATCGTCCATCCCCAGCATTGGCCGGAAGACCTCGACTATTCCGGCAAGAAGGTCGTCGTGATCGGCTCCGGCGCAACGGCCATGACGCTGGTGCCGGCGATGGCCGACAAGGCCGCGCAGGTCACGATGCTGCAGCGTTCGCCGACCTATGTGGTGTCGCGTCCGGCCGTCGACGGCGCCGCGAACTTCCTTCGCAAGGTTCTTCCCGGCCAGTGGGCCTACAATATCATCCGTTGGCGGAACGTAATGTTCCAGCAGTTCTTCTTCGGCCAGACGCGCAAGAACCCGCAAAAGGCGCGCGAGCGCCTGATCGGCATGGTCCGGGAGGAACTTGGCCCGGACTTCGACGTCGATAAGCACTTCAATCCGGCCTATAATCCATGGGAGCAGCGGCTCTGCCTTGTTCCGGACTCGGATCTTTTCAAAGCCCTGAAGTCCGGCAAGGCGAGCGTCGAGACGGATCACATCGACCGCTTTACCGAGACCGGCATCCTGCTGAAATCCGGCAAGCAGCTTGACGCGGATATCATCGTTACCGCCACCGGCCTGAACCTGATCTTCATGAACGGCGTCAATGTCTCGATCGACGGCGCCAAGGTCGATCCGGGCAAGTTGCTGAACTACAAGGGCGTGATGCTGTCGAACGTACCGAACCTGGCAGTGACTTTCGGCTACACCAACGCATCATGGACGTTGAAAGCGGACCTCACGAGCGAGTACGTCTGCAGGCTGCTGAACCTGATGGACGAGAAAGGCGCGACGTCTGCAATGCCCTACCTCGCGCATTTCCCGAACGAGACCGAGCCGTTCGTTGACTTCTCGTCGGGCTACTTCCAGCGGGTAATGGAACAGTTCCCGCGCCAGCACACTGAAGCGCCGTGGAAACTGCATCAGAATTACTTCACCGACCGCAAGAACCTGCGCGAATTGCCGATCGAAGATGGCGTGATGCAGTTCAAGGTGGCGCCGGTGAAAACTGCTGCGAAGCCCGCCCTTCAGGCGGCTGAATAGACCGGTTTCAGGCTGATCCCTGCACCGCAATTGCGAAGCGCCTCAGAGGGCGTTATCCGATACCCATGAATGATGGACAAAGAACAATCCTGATCGACGCTGCGAACGAAGCATTCGCCGGTATGCGCGCGTATCACACGTCGGAAATCAGCCACAAGCAGCAGACGGTGACGATCCTGACGACCGTGCTCGCCGCCAACGGCGCGCTGATCGCTGCGGGCTTCGGCGCGCTGGATCATGTCGAGGTGATCGGTTGGCCGGTGATTGCTGCAGCGGCTTCCGGCCTGTTCACCGCCACGGCACTGTTCTCTGTGTTCATCCTGCTCGCGACGCTCGACAAGATGCGCACGGATGCGGGCCGTTACCAGGAGTTCAAGGGCCAAAGCATCCGGGCGCGGCGGCTGCTCGGTCTCTATGAAGATATTACGACACCGCACGGGACCGAGAAGGTATTCCTGGAGCCGGGGCCGAGTACGGGCGTGAAGAAAACCGAGGGCATCCTCTGGGCCTTCTTCGGCATGGTCATCCTGTTTTCTCTTGCAGGCTGGGTGGCACTGACGATTTCCTGGTACGCCGCCGATCTGGCAACCTGATCCAGCCGGCGCGCCTCAACGCTCCGTGAACTGAAGTTCGGCGAGGCGCGCATAGAGCCCGCCCTTGGCGACCAGCGTATCGTGCGTGCCTTCCTCGA
>CAZXQD010000052.1:0-24071 GCA_964643405.1 uncultured Hyphomonas sp.
TCTTGCACTCGGCCAGCTTGAACTGCGTGTTCTGGAAATCCCAGATCGTGCCGCCGAAGGCTTTGCGGCCCTTCACGTAGTTGACTGTCTCGTGGATCGCGCGCTCGATCATGCCGATGCCCTGAAGGCCGATGATGTGGCGCTCCTGCGGCAGTTTCTGCATCAGCTGGACGAAGCCCTTGCCGGCCTCGCCGCCCAGCAGGTGGGCTGCAGGCACGCGCACGTCGTCGAAGAAAAGTTCAGACGTATCGGCCGCGTGCTGGCCGACCTTGTCGAGGTTGCGGCCGCGGCGGAAGCCGCCCTTGCCCTCAACCGCATCGGTCTCGACACAGATGATCGAGATGCCCTTGGCGCCCTTCGTGGGGTCGGTCTTCACGCAGAGCAGGATGAGATTGGCGGTCTGGCCGTTCGAGATGAACGTCTTCGAGCCGTTGATCACATAATGGTCGCCGTCGAGACGCGCCGTGGTCTTCATGCCCTGCAGGTCGGAGCCCGCGCCCGGCTCGGTCATGGCGATCGCGGTGACGAGTTCGCCGGAGCAGATCTTCGGCAGCCAGCGGCGCTTCTGTTCCTCGGTGCCATAGGCGGTGATGTAGGGGGCGATGATCGCGTTGTGCAGCGTAATGCCGAAGCCGTCGACGCCTTTCCACTGCTGCTGTTCGATGATGATGGCCTCGTGGCGGAAATCACCGCCCGCGCCGCCATACTCTTCCGGCACCGAGGCGCCGAGCAGGCCCATTTCGCCCGCCTTGGTCCAGATTTCACGCGGCACGATGCCGGCCTTGCGCCACGCCGCGATATGCGGAACGCATTCCTTCTCGAAGAAGGCCGCAACGGCGTCGGCGAAAATGTCGAGTTCCTCGTCCTGCCGCCAGGCAGCTTTCGGGACGTTGAGGGGGCTAGTCTGCATCGGTCAATCTCCAGGCCGGGTCGCGGCACGCGGGTTGCCGCTTACGTTCGCGTAAGCATCTAGTCGCTGCGGTACGGTTTCGCCATCCGTACCGCAGCGTCAGGATTGTATCAGAACTGCGCTTCCGTGACTGCCATCATCGCCGCCGCACCCGTCTTGACCTTGGCAAGGTGAGCAGACGTGTCCGGCAGCATGCGCTCGACGAAATAGCGGCCGGTGGCGAGCTTGGCAGCGTAGAAGGGATCCTTGGTATCCGCCTTCTCGAGGGCGATCTTCGCCATGCGCGCCCACATGTAGGCGAGCGCGGTAAGCCCCATCAGGTGCAGGTAGTCATGGCTTGAGGCGCCGGCATTGTTGAAGTCGCTCATGCCGTTCTGCATCAGCCACATCGTGCCTTCCTGCAGCTGGGCGCGGGCAGTCTTGAGGCCTTCGAGGTAGGGCTCCATGCCGGCGGTGCCCTCTGCGGCCGCAACGAACTCGTCGATCTCGGCGAAGAAGCTGAATACCGCGCGCCCGCCATTGGCGCCGAGCTTTCGGCCGACGAGGTCGAGCGCCTGCACGCCGTTGGTGCCCTCATAGATCAGGGTGATGCGGCAATCGCGGACGATCTGCTCAAGGCCCCACTCGCGCGTGAAGCCGGAGCCGCCATGCACCTGCAAGCCGAGGTTCGCACTCTCATAGCCCTTGTGCGTGAGATAGGCTTTAACCACCGGCGTCAGCAACGCCATGTAGTCCCCGGCCTTTTCGCGCACTTTCTCGTCCGGAGACTTGTGCTCGAGGTCGCCCTGGAACGCCGCCCAATAGGCAAAGGCCCGGGCGCCCTCGATAAAGGCTTTCTGCTCCAGCAGCATGCGCCGCACGTCAGGGTGAACGATGATCGGATCGGCGGGCTTCTCCGGTGCCTGGGCGCCAGTCAGCGCGCGGCCCTGCACGCGGTCCTTCGCGAAGTCGAGGGCGTTCTGGTAGGCGACTTCCGCTTGCGACAGGCCTTGCAGGCCGACACCAAGGCGGGCCTCGTTCATCATCACGAACATGGTGCGCATGCCCTTGTGCGCTTCGCCGACCAGCCAGCCGGTCGCGCCGTCATAGTTCATCACGCAGGTCGCGTTGCCATGGATGCCCATCTTTTCCTCGAGGCCGCCACACGAACAGCTGTTGCGCGCGCCGAGCGAGCCATCGTCATTGACGAGGTATTTCGGCACGACGAACAGGGAGATGCCCTTGATGCCTTCCGGGCCACCTTCGATGCGAGCAAGAACGAGGTGGATGATATTCTCGGTCAGGTCCTGCTCGCCGCCGGAAATCCAGATCTTCTGGCCGGTGATCTTGTAGCTGCCGTCCGCCTGCGGAACAGCTTTCGTCTTCATCAGGCCGAGGTCGGTGCCGCAATGCGGCTCGGTCAGGTTCATCGTGCCGGCCCATTCGGCCGAAGCCATCTTCGGGCCGTACTTGGCTTTCAGCGCGTCAGAGCCGCCTGCCATCAGCGCCTGGTAAGCGCCGTGGGTCAGGCCCGGATACATTCCGAACGCCATGTTCGAAGAGGAAACCATCTCGGTCCAGGCGATGTTGACGGCGTGCGGCAGACCCTGCCCGCCCATTTCCGGATGCGCCGAAAGGAGCGGCCAACCGTTCTCGACCAGCTGTTTGTAGGCCTCCGGAAATCCGTCCGGCGTCTTGACGCTGGCGTCGGCGTTGCGCTTGCAGCCCTGCTTGTCGCCCACCGCATTCAGCGGAAACAGGATGTTCTTGGCAAACTTGGCGCCCTCTTCAAGGATCTGGTCGATCGTTTCGGGGGTCGCCTCGGCAAAACCCGGCAGGTTCGAATAGTTCTGGAGTTGCAGGACTTCGTGCAGAACGAACTGCATGTCACGGACGGGGGCGTCATAGCGCGGCATCGGGATAGGCTCCTCTCAAACGGGATGTTTGCGGCCTTGAATGGCAAAGCGTGTTGGAAAAGTCATTCCAACACGCTCCACTTATCTACATTTTTATCGGTAGCGTAGCTCAGACTTCGTCGAGCTGCTTACGGGCGACCTGCTCATAGGCTGCGGCCTGGCGCTTGGTTTCTTCCGAAGCGCCGTTGTTGGAGACGAGGTCTTCCAGCCATTCGATGCCTTTATAGAGTTCGGTCAGCGCCGTTTCGATGTCGCCGCGCTGGACTTCCAGTTCAGCGGCCTGCTTGCGGAACTTCTCCAGCATCATCTTTGTCTGGGCGCGCTTGCCATCGTTGAGGGCGTAGAGATCGAGAATCTCGCGGATATCCGCCAGCGGCAGGCCGAGGCGCTTCAGGCGGACGATGATGGTCAGCCGGGCGCGGTCGCGGTTGGAATAAAGACGCATCATGCCGTCGCGGGCGGGATGCAGCATGTCTTTGTCTTCATAGAAGCGCAGAGCGCGCGGCGTGACGCCGAATTCCCGGGCAAGCTCGGAAATCGTGTAGGTCCGCGAATCGGCGGCAGAGATGGACGTGATGGTGCGGTGTTGCATGTCTTTCTTCTCCCTTGGGTTCGAGTCTGCTGACTTCTTATAACGCGTTCTAAACTCACCCTTCCGCGAACGTCAACGTAAATTTCCGCTTACGCGAAGGGAAACCGCAGCTCGCGAACGCCCCACGCGCGAAACCTGCAAGGAATCTTACCTTTAACGCCGCCTTAACGGACGCGCGGCAATTCTGCGCGAATGTAAACAAATACGTCTCTCCCCTTAATACCTGAAGGGCGGGCGCCGTAGCGTGAGGAGCGGGGCGATGAGCCAGACCGGATGGAGCAAGTTCAGCACCGACCACAGGGCGCGCGAAGCGGCCCGGGAAGCGGCGCTGGCAGAGGGCATCACGCTCGGGGAATACCTCAACCGTCTGCTGACAACGGTCGATGAGCCTCAGCCCGGCGAGACCCCTTATTCTTATTCACGGCGCACCGGCGCGGCCCCGCTGCCGCCGCTTCACACACCTGATTCGGCCGCGACGCTCGACCGTCTGACCCGGCGGATCGAGGCGACTGAGGCCCGCTCCACTCTCGCCATCAACAATATCGACCACACCATCCACAGCCTCGTCACCCGGCTACAGAATTCCGAGCAGACGACGGTCGCCATCGCTGGCCATGTCGAAGGCCTGATCGACGAAATGCGCCAGACGCATGAGGCGCTGCAGTCCAAGGTGCGCCGCCTCGAACACGACGACCGCAGCCAGCACAACGTCGAAGCGCTGAAGGCGCTGGAAGGCGCGCTCGGCAAGCTGGCCACGCATGTCTATGAGGAAGCGGAGCTGACGCAGAACGAGACGGCCGCCATCAAGGGCCGGATCGAGGCCGGCTTCAATGACCTGACCGACCGCGTGGAAGGCATGGAGACGCGTGTTGACCGCACGCTCTCCGAGGCCGCCGCGCGTGTCGAACGCGCTGTCGAACAGGCAGAGCTGCGCACCGAAGTGGCCGCACGCGGCCTTGCCGACCGGATGACCACACTGGAGTCCCAGGTCCAGGAACGCCTCGCTGCAACCAGCCAGTCCGAGGAGCGCCTCAGCGCGGTTGAAGCAGACGTGTCCGGCGCGCTGACCTCGATGGAATCGACGCTGCTGCGTATCCAGGAGCGCCTCAACCGCGCCGAGACCAGCACCGACACGGCCCTCAAGAGCCTCGAGCAGACTTTCGCGCACCTTGATGAGCGCATCGAAGCCGTTGCCAGCCAGATCGACCCTGAACAGGCCGACCGCCTGAAGAAGGAATTCGAGGCACGCTTCGAAGACCTGACGCGCTCGGTCCGCAGCGCGGTGGACAATGCCCGCCTCGAACTCGCCACCGAGATCACCAAGGCGGCCGCCGGCCAGGACGAGAAACTGGAAGAGCGCCTCAAGGCAGAAGTCAGTGAACTGAAGGCCCGCCTCGCCGAAGTCGAAGCGCGCGAGCCGGCAGACCTGACCGGCGCCCTTCAGGAAGAGATCGGCCGCCTGGGCGCAAACGTCGCTGAGCGTATCGACGCGCTCGCCGCGCATGTCGAGGACCGCATCGAGGAAAGCGAACTGCGCAGCGCAGAAGCCATAGAGCAGGTCGGCGAACAGGTCACAGTCGCGGCGGTACGCCTCCAGAAACGCCAGGACGAAGCGCTGACCGCGCTCGCCCAGGATATCGACGGCATGCGCAAGGCATCCGACGCCCGCCTCTCTGATGCACTGGCCAGCGTTTCCGAACGCCTCGAGCGCATGCAGGCGCAATCGTCAGAATCGCTCTCGCCCGTTCAGCGCGCCATCGCTGCCCTCGCCACGCGCCTCGAAAGCCTCGAAGCCTTTACCTCGCCGCCGCATGTCGAGACCATGCCCGTGCTGCCGCCGGACTTTGCAGAAGAGATGAGCGACAGCGGCTTCTACGGCGACGCGGACGAACCCGTGTTCGAATCCGGCGCGATGTTCGAAGCCGAAATCGAACCCGAGATCGAGCCTGAGACCGCCCCTGCGCGCGAACCGCGCGCTCCGATCTATGCCGACATCAACGACGCAGACGAGTTCGAAGCCGGTTTCGACGGCTGGGAAGTCGTCGAGACCAAGTCGAACGAGAGCCCCTACAAGTCTGACTTTGATGCCATCCGCGCAGCGGGTGAGCGCATGCTGTCAGGCATGTCAGAACAGGAAACTGACAACGACGACGAAGCTGCCAGCACAGCAGCCCATGAACTGGAAGACGATGCAATCGTGTTCGACACGGCCGAGGCGCCCGCATCCGCCGCCGCAGCTGAGCCCGACGACGCACGCGGCTTTGATCCGGTGACGGAGCTTGACGGCTTCGACGTCATCGAGGACGGCCTCGAGAACAGCCAGACGGAGACGCGCGAGTCCGACATCTTCGACGACGAGCCGGACTTCGCCCGCACGCTGGCCGAAACCGCCCCGCTCGCGCCTCTCGATGCGACCGAAGACGAAAACACGGCTGAATATCTCGCCCGCGCCCGCCGCGCGGCGCTGGCGGCAGCCGAAACACCCGGCTCCACCAGGAAACCTGCCCGCACCAAACCGCGCGCCGCGCCGCTGCCGGCCGAGCAGAAAACAAAGGGTAGCGGCTCGAAAGTGCCGCTGCTTCTCGCCGCCTCGGCCGTCGCGATCACTGGTGCCGGTGTGGGCGGCTATCTGTACCTGCGCGGCAAACAGCCTGTTTCGCCGGCCCTGTCCGGCCCGGTGGATACCTATGTCGACCCGGTGACTGGCGCTGCCGCCGCGACGACTGTGGCCGCCGCCAGCAAGTCCGCGCCAATCGATGCAGAGCAGATGCTGTTCGAGGACGAAGCCCCGCTGGTCGCCGACACGCTGTTTGGCGACGCCGCTCCTGGCAGCGCTGATGCAGCTGCGGACGACATCATGGCGCTGGCCGAGGCTGCGGCAGCAAAGTCGGAGACGGAAACAGCGGCTCCGGTGCTCGCCTCGGTGCAGCCGGTCGAGCCAGACCTGAAGCCGTCGCTGAAGCCCGAAGCAAAACCGGAGCCGAAGCCTGCAGCAATCGCAAAGACTGCGCCGAAGCCCACGCTGAAACCGGTGGCGCCCGCCCCGGCCGAGCTGACACCGGAACAGGCCGCCATCCGCTCGATCGTCTCGGCCGCCGAAACGATCGATGCCGCCAACCCGCCATCGCCCAGCGCGTCAGAATTGTCTGCTATGCTGACGCCGGAGCCGGACGGCATCTACGAAGCCGCCAAGGCCACTGTGCGCGGCGATGGCAGCTTCCCGCCGATCCCGCCGGTCGTCACTGTCGAAGCCGAGGCGAATGCCGGCAACGCCGTGGCGCAGTACCAGTATGCTCAGGTGAAGATGTCGGAAGGCGATCTCGAAACCGCCGCCTCCTTCCTGCGCCGCGCGGCCCAGAAAGGTGTCGCCCCCGCGCAGTACGAACTCGGCAAGCTCTACGAGCGCGGCCAGGGCGTCGACAAGGATCTCATCGAAGCCCGCAGCCTGATCCAGAAGGCCGCCGAAGCCGGACACGTCAACGCGATGTACGACTACGCCCTCTTCCTCGCCGAAGGCGAAGGCGGCGCCAAATCGGAAGCCGATGCCGTGACCTGGTTCCACGAAGCTGCGAAGGCGGGCCACATCGACGCCCAGTACAACCTTGGCGTCGTGCATGCCGAAGGCATCGGCACGCCGCAGAACCTGACCGAAGCCTTGTTCTGGTTCCAGGTCGCTTCGCGCGCCGGCGACACCGGCGCCGAGCAGGAAGTGGCAAACCTGCGCACCCGCCTGCCGATGTCGGAGTCGATCGACACGATCGAACGGGCCGGCAAGTGGAAGGCGGCAACGCCCGTCGCGCTGGCGAACGGCCGGTTCGGCGCGCAGCGCTGGAACACGGGTAACCCGCTCCAGGTGCAGGCCGTGCAGACGGCGCTGTCACGTCTCGGCTACGGCACCGGAACACCCGACGGTGTCATCGGTCCGCGTACGGCCGATGCGATCAGCGACTACCAGTCGGCCTCCGGCCTCGAAGTCACCGGCACGATCACGCCGGAACTGGTCGACCACCTCAACGCCCGCGCCGGCGGCACGCGCCGTAGCTGATCGGCAAAATCCGTTCGCCCTGCGCGTCCTGCGCCTCGCCCGGCCGAAACCCTCCCCATGTTGAGTGGGGTCAGGGTGTGGCACGCCAAGAGCTGCAAATAAGGAAAGCCGGATCACTCCGGCTTGGCCGTCAGGTCAATCCGCCGAACTTCCCGCACTGTGCCATTCTCGTAGGCGCCCTCGATCAGTTCCGAATTGACAAGCGCCAGCACACGGCCACCGGTGAAGATCGGGCGGGCATTGCCGTACCAGTCGACGCAGGAGACTTCGCACTGGTAGCCCGTCACGCTTTCCAGTTCGGGGTCGCGCCGCGTCGCGATCAACTCGCCCGCCGTCGAAAGCTTTCCGTCAGCATCCGTCTGCAAGTAGCTGAGGTCTGAGCTCGATGACCACCACCACCAGCGCTCCGACTCCTCGGAGCGCGACACGGTGGGCAGTGCGATGAGCCCTTTGCCATCCGCGCCGATCCGGCTGTTGAAGGAATGGCTGCGGTTTTCGCTCTCGTAGCGGTTCTCCATCACATAGGTGCTGGCGACCGCTGGCTCCTCAAGCCGCAAGTCGATGAGCGAAACACTGAGGCCCGTATGGTCGCGGTACCCTGTGAGCGCCATGTACGGACCGGCGCGCTCGGCGCGGATCACGTCATGCGGCACAGCCACCGTGACCGGCCATGCCGGATCATCAACCGGCACGATCACCGCGCGGCCATCCTCGCGCACTGCTTCGCCTTCGCCGGGCGCCCAAGTGCCCCAGCCTTCGCGCGCGCCGTAGACGAGATGCGATTCGGTGAAGCGCGCTTCATAGTTTGTCGCACCGGGCGACGGCAGCGGCACATAGCGTCCGCCGGGTTCGTCCTTCAGCGTCGGCGAAAGCGCGCTCAGCGGCGTGTCGAAGAATGTGAGCGCCGCCTCGTCGCTATAATTGCCGGGACAGCGGACGGAGTTCCAGTCGACCACAGCCCGGAACGTGCCGGCGTCCAGGTCCATCGAGAACTGGTTCTGTGGCTCGCCGCGCACGCCGAGCACGGAGGGTTGTGCCCCGTCGATCGGAAGCTTGACGAGCGCCGAGGGGGCAATCTCGCGCACCGGCGCGGGTCCGAGCCGCGCATTGCACGCCGTGCTGGAATAGGCATCATTGTCGCTGCCGCGCTCCGACCATGTGGGGCTCAGCCAAAGCCAGAAGGCATCCTTCGTGACCAGGAATTCATGGTCCTCCGATCCCACGATGGCCGTCGCCTTGCACGCTGGCGCCGAGGCATCTGTCGCGCCGGAGATGTCGCAGACGGTCACAGTATGGATCACCGGCTCGAGCACGCGCTGCACCGGCATCCAGATATCCTCGGCGCGGAACAGCGGACGCCCGCGCACATGTTCGCGCTCGCCTTCCGGACCTTCCTTGCGCCACTCGCGGATCTCCGGCGGGTCGAACGCATCCCACCAGCCGCGCCCGGACGTATAGATCGGCGTGTGGATGACGAGCTTCCCGTCGATCATCCGCGAGGCATAGTTGCTGCCCGAATAGTAATCGTCAGACGAGATGTAGAACGTCGCCTCACGCGTGACTTTCCCGTCCGTGCCGAGCTTCAGTACGGTGAACTCGCTGGCATTCTCGCCGTAGGAATATCCCGTCACGAGGATCGTACGCCCGGCGACGAGCATCTCGTCATACCAGGTGTCTTCCTGGTCAGACCGGTAGACATTCGCGCGGTCGGTCAGCTTCAGCCCGGCAACGCCGCCGGGCATCAGGTCGGTGACGAAGAGGCGGCCGTCCTGCAGCACGACAAGATGATTGCCAATCTGCTTGACGATACCGCCCTCGTCGACGCCGGCTTTCTGGTTGTTGGTGATCTCGGGGTTGGAACTGTCGGCGGGGATTGTCGATCCGGTCACGACAATCTCTTCCGCAGCCGCGCTTTCCATCGCCATCGCAGGAGGTGGCGGTGGTGGCGGCGGTGCCATCGCGGCACTGTCCATCACACCGCTCGGCGCAGTCATCGCGACCGGCATGTCACGCCAGGAATACAGCCCGCGCGCTTTTGCTGCCGCACGCACCTGCGTCAGCCATGAAAGGAACTCCGCCTCACTGCTGAAGCGCGTCAGCGTCGTCGCGCGAAGTGGATCGAGCGAGGCATCGGCATAGGCGGGCACCGAGCGGTCAGGCTCCGCGAGCTTCAGATCGGCAAACCGGTTCACCGGCGCGGTAGCCGCGGCAACGAGTGTGTCCGCCCCGGCGCCGGACGTCTCTCCCGCGGGCGTCGTGCATGCGCTGGCGGCGATCATCAGCGCCGCAAGGCTGATAGCGTGAATACGTTTCATGGGACTCCCCTCCCTTGTGTGTGCCGCCAGTAACGCCACCAGACTTGGGCGGAGTAAAGGCGCCGGTTTGTCAGAGCCTTGTCCGGGGGATGTTCCCTCGCGGCGAAAACCGGATTAGTGCGGACGCCATGACGAACTCGAACGACATGCCCCTCGCCGCCAAGCCCATCGACCGCGCCGCACATCGCCGCACCGACGAGGCCTGGCTTGATGACGCCTTCCGCCGCGACGACCTCCTCGTCCTCCTTCTGCGTGACGGCGCGCCGCTGATCGGCCGCGATGGCGGCCTCGTCTGGATGGGGCCGGAAGTCGCGCGCATCTCGCCCGGCTCGCCGCGCCTCTTCCTCGGCGAGGACAAGGCGGGCGCACCCGTCTTCGCGGTCGAGCTGCCGCCGAAGTTCGAACTCGCCGGCTCGCTGATCGAAGGCATCGGCGAGTTCACGGATTTCCGCCAGGCCGCCGCGCGTCTGCCGGCGATGGATGCCAACTGCGCCTCCACCGCACGCAGCCTGTTCCTCTGGCACGCCTCGCATGCCTTCTGCTCGAAATGCGGCGGGCGCAATGCCCTGGTCGATGCGGGCTGGAAGGCGCAGTGCACCGCGTGCGGCGCCGAGCATTTCCCGCGCACGGATCCGGTGGCGATCATGCTGGCGGTGAAAGATGGCAAGGCCCTCATCGGCCGCCAGAAATTCTGGCCCGCTGGCTTCATGTCCTGCCTCGCAGGCTTCTGCGAACCGGGCGAGACGATCGAGCAGGCCGCCGCGCGCGAACTTTTCGAGGAAGCGGGCATCGTGTGCGACCCTGCGCAGGCCGAATACGTCGCCTGCCAGCCCTGGCCCTTCCCGTCTTCGCTGATGATGGGCTTCATCCTCCCGGCCCAGACCGATGCGATCAATATCGACTCGAAGGAGCTCGAGAGCGCCAGATGGGTTCCGCGCGCCGAGATGAGAGAAATTCTTTCAGGCAAACACAGCGAGCTTTTTTGCCCGCCGTCTTCTGCAATAGCCCATCATATATTGAAGGTTTGGGCAGAGCGGGACGATTGACCGTGTACGGACGGTTACATGAACTCGCCTGAAAAATGAATTTTAGGAGTTGCATTCCCGCGAATCAGCATATTATTGGGAGGCCACTCAAAGGAGATCGAAGATGGCAGTTGCAAAAAAACCCGCCGCGAAAAAACCCGCTGCGAAACCCGCCGTGAAAAAAGCTGCGCCGAAAGCCGCCGCGAAAAAGCCGGCCGCTAAAACCGCAAAAGCTGCTCCGGCCAAAAAGCCGGCCGCTAAGGCGAAAAAGAAGTAAGTCTACGGACGACTTCAAAATACAAAAGGGCGAGCGCAAGCTCGCCCTTTTTCTTTTGTGATTTCAAGGAATTTGCTTCCACACTTCACGTGCCGCCTGAACTGCGCGGCGCGGTCTGCCCGGGCCAGGCGATGCCCGTTTGGTTCTCGCCTGCCCCACGCACCGTGCACCTCGCTTCGCCCATCTTCGCACGCCGCCGGACATCGCGCCGCAGTCCGCGGCGCCCCCCCGCCTCCCCCGGAAACGAAAACGGCGCGGGCAGCAAAACCGCCCGCGCCGTTCCTCTGCGACTCGCGAATCCTAGTTCAGGACCTCGGGCCAGTTGGCATCCGCGGAGGCGATGAAGCCCGGAATGTCCCCTTCCCACTTTTTTTGTACCGAGGTGTTGTAGTTGAGATACAGTTTGCCATCCACGATCTTCCAGTTCCGGGCATCGCCCTTCGCGGTATAGCCCTGGCTCACTGCCCAGGCGCAGTAGCCGCCATACTGCGGCGCGTAGGCTTCAGGGTTCTTCTTGAATGCATCGCGGTTTGCGGCGCTTGCGAAGCGGAACTCCGCGCCCATCCACGTCGTCGAGAATTCCTTCGCGCCCTTCACCGGCTTTCCGTCCTTGAAGTATGCGACCGGATCGTAGCCCTGCACCGCAAGGTCATCGAAGGCGCCGGTATAGATCGCCGGCTCGGCTGAGGCGACGGGCGGCAGGAGGACTGCGGGCGCGAGGGCAATCGCGGCAGCGGCAAGAAGGGAGCGAAGACGCATGGGATCAGGTTCCTTGTGCGGAGGTTGAAGACGGAAAGAGCACGCGCGTCGCTGCGCGCAGGAGTTCGGCAAGCACATCGCGTCCCGCAACAAGCATGACGATCGAGGACAGCCAGACGACAACCGCCATGGCGAACAGGCCGCCGCCGTCATTATTCGGATCAATGCCGAGCGGCGTGAAGAGATGGAAGCTGACCGCGCCGCTCATCACGGCCACGGCAATCAGCGCGCCGAGAACACGCAGGCGTTTCAGCGCAGGCACAAGACTGGCGAGCAGCAGCGCCGAGGCAACAAGCTCTGCCGAGCCAATGACATACTGGCTGAACAGACCCGTCTGCGCGAACAGACCTTCCGCGCCGAATGTCGCGGCCCAGCCATCAAGCTTGCCGAAGATGGTCTGCGTCTCGGGCGCGTTGGTAAACTTGAAGCGCAGGCTGTCGAGGAAGACGGCAGAAGCGATGAGTGCATAGGCGATGGGCGCATAAGTGCGCAGGCGGCGTTGCATGTCTGGGTGTCCCTCTGTTGGGGCGCGTATGACATTTCTGCCGGAACTCGGCTAAGCACGCCTTTGTGAGGCGCCTTCACGCCTGCGTGAGCCACCCCCTCGCAGAACGCGCGGACTTATCCTATGTTCATGCATAATCTGCATACGGGGGATGGTCTTGGACCGGATTGATGCAATGCGCCTTTTCATCCGCGTGGCGGATGCGGGCAGCTTCTCGCGCGCGGCCGCCGATCTCGAACTGGGCCAGCCCACCGTCTCGCGCCGCATCCAGGATCTTGAGGAGAGCCTCGGCACGACCCTCTTCCAACGGACGACCCGCGCCCTCAGTCTCACCGAAGCGGGCGCCCGCTTCTACAAGCGCGCCACCGACATCCTGACCGAGTATGACGAAGCCGAAGCCGAAGCGCGCGGACTCGAGCATGCACCGGTCGGCCTCCTGCGCATCTCGTGTTCGCACTCCTTCGGTCGCCGCGTCGTCGCCCCGGCGGTGACAAGCTTCCTCGCCGCATGGCCGAACATCCGCGTCGACCTCATCTCCGATGATGCGATCACGGATCTCGTTGCGGAAGGTGTCGACATCGCCTTCCGGCTCGGCGAGCTGCGCGACTCGAGTCTCATGGCGAAGAAGGTCGGCGAAGCCGCGCAGGTGCTCTGGGCGTCGCAATCCTATCTCGACCGGCGTGGCACGCCGCAACATCCCTCCGACCTCGCCGCGCATGACGCGGTCGTCTTCCGCCACACGCGGCAAACGACTTGGGAACTGCGCAAGGGCAACGAGACATTCGAGGCAAAAGTCGACGGCCCCTTCCGCGCCTCCTCCGGCGAGACGCTGCTCGAAGCTGCCGCCGGCGGCCTCGGCCTCTTCCTTGCCCCCGCCTGGCTCGCCTCCGAATGCACCGGCGAGATCCGCCTCGTCCGTGTGCTGCCGGACTGGCATGGCCCCAGCCTCGCCATCCACGCGGTCTGGAGTTCCGGCAAGCTGCGCGGCAAGGCGAAACTCTTCGTCGACCACGCCGAGCCCGCGATCACCGCCGCGTGCGGCCTGACGCGTCTCGAAGTGGCACGCAGCTGATCTCAGTCCGGCTTGCCAAGCCGGGCAGCAAGAAACGCAGCCAATGCCGGATCGCGCGTCAACGAGATCGCTTTCGCGCAGGCTTCCGCCGCCTCTTTCAGGCGACCGGCGGATTGCAACAGATGAAAGCGCGCGGCCCAGTAGGGCTGGTAGCCCGTGATGCGCGCCTCGGGCATCTCACTCAGACACGCAAGCCCGTCCTGCGCGCTGCGATGCGCGCCATAAGCCACTGCGCGCGCGACCGCCGCGCCGATCGATGGCGACTGGCGCACCAGCACATCATAAAGCGTGAGCAGCGCCCCGGCCGGCACCTCGCCGAGCATGACCGACTGGTTGTGCAGCGACTGGATCGCAGCCTCTGTCTGGAACCTGCCAGGCTGGCCCATCCGCGCTGCGGCGCGCAGGCACGCTTCGGCCTCGGCGATGAAGGCGCCGTCCCAGAGGCGCACGTCCTGATCCTTGAGCGGAACATAGGCGCCGTCCCGTGCGCGCCGCGCGCCAGCGCGTGCTTCGCTGGCGAGCATCAGCGCCAGCAGGCCCTTCGCCTCCGGCGCCTGCGGCAACAGCATGACGACAAGGCGCGCTAGGAAGATCGCCTCGCCGGTGAGCGGTTCGCCGGCCGCCTCTTCGCCAGGTACCTCGTCCCAGCCGAGCGTATAAGCCGCATAGATCGCCGCGAGCACATCTTCGAGACGGTCTTCCAGCGCGGACGCTTCCGGAACCTCGAACGCAACACCCGCATCGCGGATCTTCGCCTTGGCCCGCACGAGTCGCTGCGACATGGCGGGGGCTTCAACGAGGAAGGCCCGTGCGATCCGCGCCGCATCAAGCCCGAGGATCGTCTGCAACATCAGCGGCGTGCGGACGGTCTCGTCGATCGCCGGATGCGCGCAGACGAACATCAGCTTCAGGCGCTCGTCGGGAAACTCGGAAGGCGTAGCGGACTGCATGGCATCATAGACCTGTTCAAGCGCGGGCACGGCCGCCTCGCGCACGCCCTGATGACGGTGGACATGCCCGGCCGCGCGGCGCGCGGCGGTGAGCAGCCAGGCTTCGGGCCGCTGCGGCACGCCCTGCTCCGGCCAGACACGCAGCGCCGTTGCAAATGCCTCCGACAGCGCATCCTCGGCGGCGGCAATGTCGCGCGTGCTGCGCGCGAGGAGGGACAGGAGACGCCCATAGCTGATCCGCGCAGCGGCTTCAGCAGCGTCCCGGGCATCTCCTTCCTTCATTCAGCGCGCCGGCGGTGGCAGTACCGGCCGCACCTCGACCGAGCCATATTCGGCAGAGGGCGACTTCGCCGCCCAGTCGAGCGCGGCATCCAGATCGGCAACCTCGATCACGACATAGCCGCCGAGTTGTTCCTTGACATCGGCATAGGGACCGTCCTGCACGTCGCGTTTGCCGTTCCGGATACGGACAGTCGTGGCGGTGTGCGGCGGATGGAGGCCGTCGCCGTTGACCATGATTCCGGCCTGGGCGATGGCGCCCATATAGGCGCTCCAGGCGCCCCAGTAGGCGGGCGCTTCGGTGGGGTCCTCGCGCTTGGCGAAGACTTCGGAGGGTTCGGTGAAGATCAGCATGTATTGCATGGCTCGGGTTCCTTGTTCGGCGCCAAGACTATTGCGGCGCTATCATGCCGGGCGTCGGCAGGTGTTCGGCGACGACAGTCCTGCCGCCGCGTTTCGAGGAAGGGGCCTCCGCTGCATAGGCTTCCGCGGCGGCGCGCGAAGCGGTCTCGATCTGGAAATAGCCTCCGAGAACGAGTTCGCCAGTGTAGGCTTCGCGATCAGGGATCAGCGGCGCGCCGCCGCGCATCACGCCGTCCCGGCCAAGCTCCGCGCTGAAATCGGAATAGGCCTGCCAGTAGGCCGCGCCCTCGGCGCCGGTATCGGTCCGCAGCGCAATGTCGCCCGGCGACTCGTAAATGAACAGGGTATATGTTTCAGCCGCAGCCGGCAGGGCGGCGAGCGCAAGCGCCGCAAGGGCGGGAAGAAAACGAGGCATGGTAGTACTCCATCACAGCGGCAGGACCATTCCCACCTGCAATGATGAGCCCTGAGCAACGCCGGTTTCGACATCCACGAAGAATTTTCCGGCAGAAGTTTTGACGTTTGAGGTCAACGCGGACTTACGCCTACGTCCCGGCGACTCAAACCGGAACAAAATCAACGCCCAACAAAGTAATCCCGCAAACGCGCGCACACGCCCGGGAGGTGGGTGCATACTTCGTCCACCCACCCACCTCCTCCGCCCCCGGACCATCGCGCCGTCTATGGTCAGACCGGTCATTCTCACCCACGCACCAGACTTTTTCACGCCTCAAACATACGCCGCCGCGCTCAAGGCCCCGCAAACACTGGGCCTGCGCCAATCCGTCGCCGGAAAAAGCGAGAACAAGTGAGAACGAATGAGAGAAAATCGAGAGAGAAACGAAACTGCCTGAGACAGAAAGAGAGCAAAATGCAGATGCAGCAAGAGCAAAAGAGAGAGGATCAGCGCTAAAGCCGCGCGTTCAGGGCTTTCGGAAACACACCCAGGATCTTCAGGGACTGCGAGAAGAAGCCGAGCTCCTCCAGCGCCAGCTGAACCGGCCGCTCATCGGGATGCCCCTCGATCTCGGCGTAGAATTGCGATGCCTCGAACGAACCACCGGTGAGATAGCTTTCGAGCTTTGTCATGTTGACGCCATTGGTGGCAAACCCGCCGAGACCCTTGTAGAGCGCCGCCGGTATGTTGCGTACCTCGAACAGGAAAGCCGTCTTGGCCGGGCCGTCGCCCGCATCAATGTCGGCCGGCTCGCGCGACATGATGACGAAGCGGGTGGTGTTGTGGGCCGCGTCCTCGATATCCTCCGCAAGAATCTCGAGACCGTAAACTTCGGCCGCAAGGCGCGGCGCGATGGCAGCGACGGAGGGATCGCCAAGCTCGGCAACCTCGCGGGCCGCGCCCGCCGTGTCGGCAGCGGTCACCGCTTCGATGCCATGCTTGCGCAGAAAGTTGCGGCACTGGCCGAGGCCCATGATGTGGGAACGTGCCTTCTTGACGCCGCTGAGCGGCGCCCCCTTCAGGGCCATCAGCTGGAAGCGGATGGGCAGGTAATACTCACCGGTGATGTGCAGCTGGGTGGAGGGCAGAAGATAGTGAATATCGCCCACCCGCCCGGCGATCGTGTTCTCGACCGGGATCATCGCGAGATCAGCCTCGCCCTTCTCCACGGCGTTGAAACAGTCCTCGAAGGTCCGGCAGGCCATGGGCTCATACGCCGGGAAAGCCTCACTGCAGGCGATGTGAGAGTTCGCGCCCGGTTCGCCCTGATAGGCAATTTTCTGGCTCATTGTGGAAATCCCTGCCCTGACCCCCTGGTTTCGACGTGCGTCTGATCGCCGCGACGACGGGGGGAAGCGCCCCGGAGAGGCACCCGTTATATTGTGTGCTCCCGGTTAGCGTGCCAAAAGGCGCCCGCCAAGACACTATAACGGAATAGATTCGAAGGATTGCCCCATGGGAGAACTCGGTCTCAACAAGATCATGGGCGCCCTGCTCGCGGTGGCGCTCGGCCTGATGGGCCTCGCCAACCTGCCGAGCCTCGTGTTCGGCGGCGAAGGCGGCCACCACGGCGACCATGAAGAGCCCGCAACCCTCAGCGAGAAGATGTGCACGCAGTTCCACTACTGCGTCGAAATCGCCGAAGCGGCCTCAGCCGGCGCAGTGGAAGAAGTCTTCGACCTGGGCGCAGCCCTGCTGGCGGCAGACGTGACGCGGGGTGAACGCACCTTCGCAGGCCAGTGCTCCACCTGCCACACGATCACCCCCGGCGGCGCCAACGGCACCGGCCCGAACCTGCACAACATCGTCGGCGCTGCGAAGATGCATATCGCCGGCTTCAATTATTCCGGCGCCATGAAAGCCGCCGAAGGCCAGTGGACCTACGAGAACCTCGACGCCTGGCTGAAAAGCCCCGCCGGCTACATGAAGGGCACCTCAATGTCCTTCGCCGGCATCAAGAAAGACGCAGACCGCGCCAACGTGATCGCCTACCTTGCCGCCAATACCGAAGGCGCTCCGCCCTTCCCGGCACCGCTCGCAGCCGCAGCCCCGGCTGAAGGCGAGGCCGTTCCGGCCGAAGGCGAAGCGGTTCCGGCAGAGGGCGAAGCCGCCCCAGCTGAAGGCACGGCGCCTCCGGCTGAAGGCGAAGCGGCACCTGCCGAAGCCCCGGCTGCCGAAGTCCAGCCGACCTGATTGACCGGCCACAAGATCCAAACCGAAAGCCCCTGGCTGCGGCCGGGGGTTTTTGTTTCAGGCGAAACCTCAGATCAGCGGCAACCTGGAACCATAGCCCGCGAACATGATGTCGAGGCGCGGATCATCTTCCCGCTGCGCGTAGACATCCCGGTAGATGATCGTCAGCGCACGGCGCAGGTGCCCCGCATCCAGCGCAGGCCCCTCGGCGCCGAGAACAAGCAGGCTCATGCGCGGCGGTGGGCCAAAGTGGGCGAGCGGCAGGATATAGTCGAACCCCTGAACCTCGCGGCAGCCGAGCCGGCGGTAGAACTGCTTGCGCTTGAGGCGGATGGCGCGCTCGGTTTCGCTCACGTCTTCCACTTCGGAATCGACCTCAACCAGTAGCTGCGTCGCAGCATCGAACCGGCTCGCTTCGACGGACGCCCTAAACAGGGCCGAACCGATCCCGCCGCTGCGCGCGGCGGGTGACACGGCGAGGTATTCGAGCAGCATCGTATTGTGCGCGCGGTCCGCAAACAGGATCGACATTCCAAGCGTTTCATCGCCGCGCGTGAAGGCCCAGAAGCGTACCTCATCACGGCCAAGGCCAGCGAGGATTTCATCGCGCGTCTTCTGCTCGCCGCGCGGAATGGACGTCTCGTAGAGCGCGAAGGCATCCCGGAAGAGGCGCGATTGCGGATCCGTCACTTGCCTCAGCACGGTCGCACTGGAGCCACTCATCCAGCGCGGAACCAATCAGGCGTACCGGTCGCTGCCAGCGAAACACGCCGGACGCCGGTCACTTCGCCCGCCACATTCCGTATGCGCGCAATCGCTTGGGCCAGCGGCTCACGCTCGACCGCCACATGCCAGGCATTGGCGTGGAGCAACGTCTCCGGTGACGTCATCAGGCCGACATGGCCCTCCCAGAAGACAAGGTCGCCGCGCTGGAGCGCGCCTTGTGCCTGCCAGTTCTCGACGGGCACACCGGCCCAGGCGGCCTGCATGTCTGAATCGCGCGGCAGGAGCACGCCGCAGGCCTCGAAGGCCTGCTGCACGAGGCCGCTGCAATCGAGACCGAGGCTTTCGCGGCCGCCCCAGAGATAAGGTGTTTCGAGATAACGTTCGGCTACACTGACCGGATCGCGCTCAAACACATCCAGCGACGCGAGATGGTGCGCATGGACCCATCCGGCGCGCGCGCATTCCGTCCACAGACCATCGGTGCGGCCGGTGGTTGCGACGCGCGCGCCGAGGCAGAGCATGAAGCGCGGGGCGGACTTGATGTCAGGCTCGGAAAAACAATAAGTGCGCAGGGCGCTGATCTTGTGGGTCTGCGGGAGAGCGGGTGCGGACAGCGCATCCATGTTTACCCAGCCGGTATAGCGGTCGCGCACCAGCTGACAGAGGCCGAATTCCCCCTCCTCGTGGAACACGTCGACCAACTCGCCATGCAGGGCCTGTGTGCCAAGGCGGCCATCGGGCGCCGGCGTCTCGCGCACGGCTGCGACGCCCGCCGTCACCTGATAACGCACAGGCGTTCCGGACGGTCGCGCAAGGCGCGCATCATTGAAGGACAGCATGGCAGACAGCTCCGAGGCAGACGCCTCAGGCGGCGTTGGAGCGCTTGGCCGGAGGCTTTCCGCCAGCTTCTTCGCCGGAAGCAGCCGCAAGGACAAGGCGGGCGAAGCTGCGCAGGTAGGTCATGCCGTCGGGCGTGCGCTCGATGAAGATGGAGCGCAGGTCCGCATCGTCCGGCAGGCGGCGGATGAAGTTCAGCCGCTCCAGCGCGTCGAGGGCACGGGTGATTGCGGGCTTGGCCACGCCGAGGTGCTCGGCAAGTCCGCGCACGGTATGCGGGCCCGGCATCAGCGCCACGGTCATCAGCACGGCCTGTTGGCGGGCCGTCAGGTCCGGCGCGTCCGAGCGCACCGAGGCGGTGACCGCCTTGCGCCAGAGTTCGAGCCCGTCCCGTTCGGATAACTGCATGATGCCAACGCCTCCACAGCGCCCCGGCCCCCTGGCCCGAGTCGCGTATGAGGCGAATCTCAAGTGATTTGCCGGGGCCGTCCAGACCCGGAAAACCGCCCGCCCCTTCACATGGCGGCCAAAACAACCGAAATAGGGTCATGGCCTCAAAACACCCCTCCCACACCCATACGCACGCCAATACACCGTGCAGCCCGAAGGACGCCGAAGCCTTTCTGCAGGAGGCGGAAGCCATGGTCGTGCGGCAGGGTCAGCGGATGACGCGTATCCGCCGCAAGGTGCTGCGCCTGCTGCTGGAAAATAACGGACCCGCGAAGGCCTATGACCTGCTGGCGAACCTTGACGGCGAAGGCGCAGCCAAGCCGCCGACCATTTACCGCGCGCTGGATTTCCTTCAGGAGACCGGCCTCGTCCACAAGATCGAGAGCCTGAACGCCTATGTGGCGTGCGGTCATACGAGCCACAGTCACTCGGCCGTGTTCCTGATCTGTGACAATTGCCACAATGCCGAAGAACTGCATGCCACTGCCACCAGCGACGCCCTCAAATCGGAAACGAAGGGCGCGGGTTTCCGGATGACGCGCGCGGTTGTCGAAGTGCGCGGCACTTGCCGGAACTGCGCCGCATGATCCCCCTCTGGCAAGGCAGCTGCAACCAGTGGGATTGCGACGAGATGGGGCACATGAATGTGCGCGTCTATGTCGAGAAGCAACTGGAAGGGATGACAGCGTTGGCCCATCTGGCAGGCATGCCGAACGCCTTCCGGCTGGAGACCCCCTCCACGATCCTGCCCGTCGACCAGCATATCCGCTTTGTGCGCGAAGTGATGCCGGGCAAGCCGATCTCGATGCGCGGCTGCGTGCTGGAGATCGGCGAAGACAATGCCGTCATCTATCAGGAACTGCGCCATTCGGATGGCGGGCTGGCAGCATCCTTCCGTACGCGGATCATTCATATCGACACCGCGGAAGGCACGCCCTTCCCCTGGAGCCGGCGCGTGCTGGAAAAGCTGGAGGCAATCCGCGGCGAGACACCGCCGGAAGCCCTGCCTCGCTCGCTTGACCCGGATGCGCCCGGCATGGCGCTGAGCGAGATTTCGATCGACCGCGTGAAAGCGGTGGGCGCGCCGCTGATCGGCATGGGCGCCGTGCCGCCGCAGCATTGCGGCGTGAACGGTTGGATGCAGCCTTATTGGGTTATCGGCCGGATTTCGGACTCGGTTCCGAACCTGCTGCATGACTGGCGCAACCGCGTTGGCCAGACGGCGGGCGGACGGCGCATGGGCGCAGCCGTACTGGAATACCGGCTGCGCTATCACAATCATCCGAAGGCGGGCGACCTGTTTGCCGCCTATACCTCTCTCGGCCGGGTACAAGGCAAGACGCATGGGCTGGTCCATTGGTTCATGGACCCGGTGACCGGCGGGCCCTGGGCGACGTGCGAAGCGGTGGCCATTTCCCTGGACCTTGATGCACGCAAGGCCGTGGAAGCGCCGCCGGAAATGCTGGCGGAACTGGAAAAGATCGCGCCGCGCGGACTGACGGTCTAAAGGTAGGCTGCCAGGATTTTCCCGAGTGCCGGGATGTCCTTGGGGTTCAGGCCCGCGATGTTGATGCGCCCCGAAGACGGCATGTAGACGCCGTGTTTCTCGCGGAGCTCAACGGTTTGCGCGGCAGTCACCGGCAACTGCGAGAACATGCCGTTCTGGGCCTTCAGCGAAGCGAGTGCGTTGGAGCCGGTGGCCGCGACGAGCGTGTCGGACAGCGAGACGCGCAGGCCTTTCATCCGTGTGCGCATGGCGTTGAGCTCCGCTTCCCATTCGGCGCGCAGGTCAGCGTTCCCGAGGATGGTGGCGACGATGCCTGCCCCGTGTGCGGGCGGCATGGACCAGGTGGCGCGGCCATTGTCGGCAACGTGCGTCGTGGCCGCCGCGATGCCCGCGGGCGTTTCGCCGAGCACGAGGAAGCAGCCCGTGCGCTCGCGGTAGAGGCCGAAATTCTTGGAGCAGGAATAGGCGACTATCGCCTCGCCCGCCTCGTCCATGAAGGCGCGCACGCCGTCCATGTCGCGCTCCAGGCTCTGCGCGAAGCCGTGATAGGCGACGTCCAGCAGGACGAGCAGGCCCTTCTCCTTCGCCATCGCGCCGAGCGCGCGCCAGTCGTCGATGTGCGGATCAATGCCGGTCGGGTTGTGGCAGGGCCCTTGTATGATGACGCCGTCGCCTTCTTGCGCGCCCGACAGGTCTGCCAGCATGCCGAGGCGGTAGAATTCGCCGTCGCGCGCATAGGCGTATTCCATCACTTCGAGGCCGAGGGATTTGACGACGTTCGGATGGTTCGGCCAGGTGGGCTTCGAGACCCACACCCGCTTCGTACCGGTCTTGCGCATCAGGCTGACGCCCTGGAACAGGGCGCCGCAGCCGCCAGGCGCGGTGAAGGAAATCGTGCGGCCTTCGGCGCGGGCGGGATGGTCCTTGCCGAAGACGAAATCCTCGATGTGGGCGCAGAAATCCGTGTTGCCGCGCTGGCCTTCATAGACCTTGGTGGACTGCGCCGCGAGGAGGCGCGCTTCAGCCTTCTTCACCGAGGTGAGGATGGGCGTCTCGCCCGCCTCGTCCTTGTAGACGCCGACTCCGAGGTCGTACTTTTCCTCGCGCGGGTCGGCGCGGTAGGCGGCCATCAGGCCGAGCAGCGCATCAGGCGGCAGCGTGGACAGCGAGGCGAAGTGGGACATGGTAGCCCTCCGGAAAATCTGGCGCAGCCGTAGCGGTTTTTGCGCAGACGTGAAACCCCGCGACGCGGCGGAAGGAATTGCGCAGGCGCGCGCCTTGGCGAAAGGTGGGCGCCACAAACAAGGGAGACCCTGATGACCGCCTATGTAATCCTAATCCGCGAGAAGCTGCGCGATGCTGACGCGATGGCGAAGTATGGCGCGGCTGCCGGCGCGGCGCGCGGCGAGCACAAGATCACGCCGTTGGCCTTCTACGGCAAACACGAAGTGACCGAGGGCGCCGCTGCGGACGGCGTGGTGATCCTCGCCTTCCCGACGATGGCCGAAGCCAAGGCCTGGTATGAAAGCCCGGAATACACGGCGGCCAAGGTGCACCGGTTCCAGGCGGCCGATTACCGCGTGATCTTCGTCGAGGGCGTGTAGGCGCTTAAAGCCCTTTCTCCCTAGGGAGAAGGGGTTCAAGTGTAGATCAGGAAATCAGCGTCGCTTCCGTCTTCGCTTTCACTTCGTCCATCGTGACGCCGGGGGCGAGTTCGATAACCTTCAGGCCGCCGGGGACGACGTCCATCACGCAGAGGTCGGTGATGATGCGGTTGACGACGCCCTTGCCCGTGAGCGGGAGGGTGCATTTCTTCAGCACCTTGGATTCGCCTGCCTTGTTGGCATGGTCCATCACGACGACGATGCGTTTCACGCCGGCGACGAGGTCCATTGCGCCGCCCATGCCCTTCACGAGCTTGCCGGGGATCATCCAGTTGGCGAGGTCGCCGTTCTCGGCGACTTCCATGGCGCCGAGGATGGCGATGTTGATATGGCCGCCGCGGATCATGGCGAAGCTGGTGGCGCTGTCGAAGAAGCTGGTGCGCGGCAGCGTGGTGATCGTCTGCTTGCCGGCGTTGATAAGGTCCGGATCCTCCTCGCCTTCATAGGGGAACGGGCCCATGCCGAGCATGCCGTTTTCGCTTTGCAGCGTCACGTCCATGCCTTCGGGGATGTGGTTCGCCACCATCGTCGGGATGCCGATGCCAAGGTTCACGTAATAACCGTCGCGGAGCTCTTTCGCGGCGCGGGCCGCCATGTCGTCGCGTGTCCAGGGCATGGATCAGCGTCCTTTCTGATAAGTGGCGATACCGGTCGGAATTGCGGCCCAGCTCACACGCGATGAAACCCACGCCTGTCGCTCGATCTGCACATGTTCAGGTTGGTCCAGCGTACCAGCTTTCACAAATATTGCGTCGAGGTTTTCTTCCGAAGCCGTAAAGAGGGGTGAACCGCAATTGGGACAGAAATACCGTGTCAGGACGGTTCCGCTGTCTGCAGACTTCGCATGTGCGGCGGGGTTTCCACTTAGGCTGAAACGGTTTTTCAGAACCCGAAAGCTGACGCCATAGGGGCTGCCAGTCACTTTGCGGCAGTCTGCACAATGGCAAATGCCCGCAGGCTCGATCGGGCCGGAGATCGTATAAGTGCATTTTCGGCACAAACATCCCCCAGTGAAGCTTTCCGTGTCTGCGGACATCTCAGCCTCCCCGCTTGCGCACGGTGCGCTGCTCGATGCGCTTCTCGAAGGTGCCCTTGACGATGCGCTGGACGAAGATGCCCGGCAGGTGGATTTGGTCCGGGTCCAGATCACCTGTGGGGACAATCTCCTCGACTTCGGCGACCGTGACCTTGCCGGCCATCGCCATCGGCGGATTGAAGTTGCGGGCGGTCTTGTTGAAGATCAGGTTGCC
>CAZXQD010000053.1:0-23639 GCA_964643405.1 uncultured Hyphomonas sp.
GCCCTAATAAGATCGCTCGGGTTCCGGATGCTCTGGAACCGTTGAGGTCTGTAATCCGCCCCCAAAGGGCCCGAATTAAATTTTCGGTGAGCAGTTCGGCAAGCTTCCCGACGCCCAGGTACAAATTGCACTTTAAGTCGGGGGGGCTTCGGTTTGAGGATCTCTACGTGAAGCTGTCGCTGTGGCGGTAAAATGGGGTTGGATAGAGATTGCCCAACCTCACATGTGGCGCGGTGTTCAATTGAGTTGAGGTGCTCAGCTTCTGCGGCTTTGGGGTGGATGCTCATTGCGGTATTTAGTCCAGTTCGATCATGGTTTTGTCGGGCGACTGACAAGTGTCTGCATTGCCCTCGGAAAAGAGGGGCCGAGGCACGGGTCCAGGTTGATTGTCATCGAAATCCTCCCGGCTGAACTGAGCTCGGGAGGCTGTCGACGTCATCACAGGTCTAGGAACCAAGGCCGGGGCCTTCGATGCTAGGCACGCCTCGAAATCACATAGGCGTGCGCTTCCGATTCCAGGTAGCGGGTGCAACCTGAACTCAATCGGACTGTTTTGGGGAAGGCAGGGTCTCGCTTCCGCAACCTGTAGAAGGTTGGCGTGCTAATTCCCATAAGCTTACAGAGATGCTTCGCGGTTAGTAGTCTATCGTTGGTCACAGTTGCTCATCCTATTCACCGCTTGGCGAACTCGAACAACAGGACTGGGAAGCGTATACAAACCTTGCGGTGGCCGAGACTTGGTGGATTGAGGGCAAGCATTCAAGAGGGGGCGTGCATTGGCGCTGCATTTCGCGAAAGTGCCTACACGGCAGTCGCATTGTCAAAGAAGTTGTGGAGAAAGATCCTCAGACGACAGACGATGGTATCGTACATGGTATGCGTGTTCGGGTGTCATTAAAACCAAAATAAAAACATTGCATTAGGGTGCTGGTTCAAGTCCGGCCAGGGGCACCAACTGAATGCATGGAACCCCGCCTTGGCAGGGTTCCGGCGTTTCCGGGGCGCGCTTTTTATTGCGGATTCTCTTCGGCCGCTTCTTCAACGGCGTCGCCCACCGTATCCAGAGCGTCCGGGCTCTCGTTGCCGGTGACTTCGTCGATAGCCTCGCCGGTGTTCTCCAGCAGGCCGTCATCGGTGTTTTCCTCGCCCGTCAGCGTCTTTTCGATTGCGGAGTCCATCTCCTGGCCCTGCTGTTCGGCGCTCCCACCGCAAGCGGCGAGAAAGAAGACCCCTGCGACGGCGGCGGCGACGGTTGTGATGTGGTTCATGGCAGTTTGTCCTTGCTCTGCATGGAATGGCATTCAGACCAAACGGGCACCCGCGCCGAAAGTTCCGTCATCGGCCCGAACAATGAAGCGCCTCAGCGGACACCAGTTTTTCCCGGCAGCTGCGGAACCGATTGCCCTGGGGTGCGTTCGTGTTGGTCAGGTGCTGAATGGCGCACCCGGGGACGTTTGCTCCATGACGAGTCAACACAGCGCGGTTCAGCCCAATTCCGCTGCAAACATCGTGACGGCGGTCCTGCTGTCTGGTGTGGCGATCTATTTCCTGCAGGGGATCATTGCGCCGCTCCTTCTGGCGGTCTTCCTGCTGCTGCTGGTGGTGGATCTGTCGCGGCTGTTCGAGCGCGTCGTGCCGTCTGGTATCGCGCTCGGCATGTCGGTGCTGGTGATCGTCGCCGGATTTGCGCTGATCAGCCTGATCATCACGGACAACCTGACGGGCCTGTTGGCGCGCGCGGGGGAATATACCCAGCGCATGGATGTGATCCTGATGGAGACAAGCCGCACCTTTGGCGTGCGGCTCGCGCCGAATTTCGAAAGCCTCTTGCGTTCGATCCAGACCGCCGAAATGGCGGGGGCCATGCTCAACTGGCTGCAGGGTGGCATTTCCGCGCTGATGTTCGTGCTGATCTATCTGGGCTTCCTGATAGTCTCGCGCGCTTCCTATTCCCGCAAGCTGCACGCGCTGCGGCCGAAGGGTGAAGGCGCGGTAGATGTCGACCAGATCCTCGACCGCATCCAGAAGGCCGTGCAAAGTTATATCCGGATACAGACGATTACCGGATTGATGATCGCAGGCGCGTCCTGGCTGGTGATGGTACTGATCGGTCTGCCGCAGGCCCTTTTCTGGGCCTTCCTCATTTTCGTGGCGAGCTATGTGCCGATTGTTGGCGGGGCGGTGGCAATCCTTGTGCCGGCGGCATTCAGCCTGCTGGTGTTCGGGGACTTCGGAAAACCGCTGATCCTTCTTTCGGCGCTGAGTGTCATCGGTTTCGTGGTCGGCAACATCATCCAGCCCCGGATGCAGGGCGTGGACCTTAATCTGGATCCGGTGGTGGTGCTGCTGTCGCTGGCCTTCTGGAGTATCCTGCTCGGGGCGACGGGGGCCTTCCTGTCGACGCCGCTGACCGTCGCCGCAATGGCAATCCTTGCCGAATTCAGGTCGACGCGCTGGCTGGCCATCGTACTGTCCAGCGATGGCAATCCCTATCCGACCCGGAAGCGCACCATCGTGCGGCGCACGAAGGTACCGCGTTAGCTGAGTTTGCCGGTTGATTGGTCCCGGTGTCCGGTGGATGCTGCGCCCTGAGGGGAGGGGCGTTCAGGCAGCCTGTGCGCGGAGCCATTCCCGGGGCTGGAGGCCTGAGCGTTCCCATGGCGATTGCGCCTTCTCCCGTGATCGGGCGCATCGGGCACGAGCGTGAGCCGATCGTCATCATAGACGGGTTCAGTACCGATCCTCACGGCCTGGTCGCGGCGGCGGCCGCGCAGGTCTATGAAATGCGCGGTCCGCATTATCCGGGTATCCGGGCGCCGGCCCCGCCGCGATATCTCGGCGAGCGGATGGATCTTATCCAGCAGGCGTTGTCTTCGGCGTGTGCTCTCGACAATGGCGCCGATCTCGTCGAGTGCAACTACTCGCTGGTGACCACGCCGCCGGAAGAGTTGGAACCGCTCCAGCGGCTGCCGCATTTCGATGCCGCAGATCCGGATTATTACGCCGTCCTGCACTATCTCTGCGGCACCGGGCACGGCGGCACGGCATTCTATCGCCACCGCACCAGCGGATTCGAAACCGTAAGTCCCTCGCGGATGGAGGATTATTCTGAACTGCTCGACCGGGAACTGGAGCGCCGCCCGGCGGCGCCGGGTTATTTATGTGGTGACACGCCGCTGTTTGAACAGACCTACCGGATCGATGCGGCCTTCAACCGGCTGGTCATCTACCGCGGCTGGACATTGCATAGCGGGCAGGTGCCGCCGGGACACAGCCTGTCACCTGACCCGCGCGAAGGCCGGCTGACGATCAACACGTTCCTCAGGGCGCGCTGAGCGTGTCCGGCACCGGGCCGATCAGCGGATAGTCGGCTTCTGCGACATAGCGCGACGGGCCACCACTCCGTGACTGGCTGGAATACAGGTGAAAGCCCCCTGCAAGCCATTCGAGGCTGCGATACGCATGGTGGCGTTCGGTCCAGGCGCGCGCCTCGCCAAGCGGTGTCCCGTGGCAATAGGCAAGCGTGACGTGCGGCGTGAAGGGCTGGCGATCCAGCGGAATGCCAAGGCGGCGCGCGGCGCGGGCGCAGGCTGACGCCAGGCCCCGCAGCTCGTCGCTCTCGCGCACTCTCGCCCAGACAGCGGTCGGCTCACGGCGGCCGAACCAACCGGCGCCTTCTACAGTCAGACTCAGTACCGGCGCTTCGATCTCTCCGAGCAGTTCGTCGAGGTCGCGGGCTGCCGTATGGCTCAGCTCTCCGAAGAAGCAGAGCGTGATGTGGAAGTTCTCTTCCGGCCGCCAGCTCGCGCCCGGCAGATCCTTCTGCAACTTGAGGAGCGGTCGCGAGACCTCCGGGGGGAGGGGCAGGGCAGCGAACAGGCGGTGCATGGTTGCGATATCACCATGGTGGCGGTCAAAATGAAACCCGGCCTTTAAGGGGCCGGGCTTGATGAAGTGCTTCTCCGGGAGGTGATCAGCCGGCCAAATGTTCGAGTCGTCCGAAATGCTCGGCAAGCAGGTAATAGAAGGTCACGCGAGATTTCTGGCCCCCTTCGGCCTTCATCTTTTCGCAGATCGCCTGGATGCCTGTGTCGAGCTCGCCCTGGTTGAGCGCGAGGCCCAGCTTCGTTCGGCACCAACGGTCCCGGATCCGGTCAAGTTCGCCATCGTCAGAACACGCGACGACGGAGCTGTCCTTGTTGCGCAGGGCGATGCCGAGGTGCCCAACAATCTTTTCGGCGGCTGCCTGATTGTAACTTTTTGCATACTTTTTGATATTGTCGGCATACGCCGATGCATCAGCCATGTTCTTCCCCTTTTAAGTCGTGGCTTGCGATTACTGCGAACGGTGGAATTCACAGTTGTTTCAGAGTGTAAGTCCCGTCATAGGCGAGTCAACGGCGACTAGCTGCTGGCTACAGTGGTGTTTTCCGTAGAACTCGTTTTGCCTCCGGAATACTTTTGCCAGTACTTTTGTTCGCGAAAGTATTCGCGGTTTCCCCAAAAATTAACGAAGAATTAAATCCGCCTTGCGGGCGTATTCGTCAGAGGCGGCTGAACCTTCGGGTGACAGAAAGCGCGATTTCGGCAACCGGATTCTGTTGCGCAGCAGGGCGAAGGCCTCCATATATTGACCAAACGGCACCTGACGGGTGTCCGCGATCAGAGAAAGGGTTCAACAACCGATGAATGACTTCAACCGGACTTTCGGAGCGGTCGATGCACGATCCGCCGATACCTCCGTCAACGTAGGCCTGCGGACGTTCATGCTGGGCGTCTACCAGAAGCTGGCGCTGGGCATTGCACTGGCCGGTGCGCTCGCTTTCCTCGTCGGATCCAACATGGTTCCGGCGCTGACGCAGCTTGTCCTTTTCTCGCCCCTGCGTCTGGTGATCCAGTTTGCCCCGATCGTGCTGATCCTCGGGTCGGCCTTCCTCATGAAGCGGCCGTCGCCGCTCGCCACGGGCATCATCTACTGGACGATCGTGTCCTTGCTTGGCCTCAGCCTCTCGATCTGGGTCTACATGTCGCTGGGCGGTGTGGGCGCTGAAACGCGCGGCGGCCGTTCGATCTCGCCGACCCTCTACACGATGGCCAAGGCCTTCCTGCTGACCGCTTCGGCCTTCGGCGCGCTGAGCCTGTTCGGCTACATGACAAAGACCAACCTCAAGCCGATTGGCGTGTTTGCCGTGTTCGCGCTCTGGGGCCTTGTCGGCGTCAGCCTTCTGAGCCTGCTCTTCCCGCCGTCGGGCTTCCTTGAAGTCGCGATCATGGTTGGCGTGCTGGCCGTTTCGGGCATCCTGATTGCCTTCGACACGCAGAACCTGAAGGAAGGTTACTTCCTGAACGAGGGCGACACGCGTTCGCTCGCCGTGATGACGAACTTCGGCGCGCTCGGCTTCTTCATCTCGTTCTACAACATCTTCACGATCCTGATGTCGATGCTCTCGAGCGACTGACATCCGGACGCTCGATAAACCTAAAAACGCCTCGCGAGCCCTACTCGCGGGGCGTTTCACATTTTGGCCGCATTGCGCGCAGGCCGAGCCTCGGCTAGGGGTCCGCGCAACCGTTTTCCGCGCCCATATTCCGAGGAGAAACACATGGCCCGCAACAAGATTGCCCTTATCGGCTCCGGCATGATCGGCGGCACGCTCGCCCACATCTGCGCCCGCGAAGAACTTGGGGATGTCATCCTGTTCGACATCGCCGAAGGCCTGCCGCAGGGCAAAGGCCTCGACATCGCGGAATCGACCCCGGTCTACGGTGCCTCGGTGAACCTGAAGGGCGTCAACGACTATGCCGGGATCGCCGGCGCCGACGTTTGCATCGTCACCGCTGGCGTCCCGCGCAAGCCGGGCATGAGCCGCGATGACCTGCTCGGCATCAACCTGAAGGTCATGAAGGCCGTGGGCGAAGGCATCAAGGCGCACGCGCCGAACGCGTTCGTCATCTGCATCACCAATCCGCTCGACGCGATGGTCTGGGCGCTGCAACTGTTCTCGGGCCTGCCGACTTCGAAAGTGGTGGGCATGGCGGGCGTGCTGGACTCCTCGCGCTTCGCCTACTTCCTCTCCGAGAAGACCGGCGTCTCTGTGGCCGACATCCATGCCTGGACGCTGGGCGGACACGGTGACGATATGGTGCCGATGGTGCGCCATTCGACCGTGGGCGGCCTGCCGCTGACCGAACTCGTCAAGCAGGGCTGGATGAGCCAGGCGGAGCTGGACGCGATTGTCGACCGGACGCGCAAGGGCGGCGGCGAGATCGTCAACCTGCTGAAGACCGGCTCTGCCTACTACGCTCCGGCGGAAAGCGCGGTCGCGATGGCAAAATCCTACCTGAAGGACCAGAAGCGCGTGCTGCCGGTCGCCGCGTTCTGCTCGGGCCAGTACGGCCTGAAGGACATGTATGTTGGCGTGCCGACGCTGATCGGAGCGAAGGGCGCCGAGAAGATCGTCGAGTTCGACCTGAACGCCGATGAGAAGGCGATGTTCGAGAAGTCGGTCGCGTCGGTGAAGGGCCTTGTCGAGGCCTGCAAGGCGATTGATCCGTCGCTGGCCTAGGCGCCGGCGTGATCATCGTCGAAGGCTGGGTGAGATTTGCGGATGCGGGCGGTTTCGCCCGCGTTCGCGAGGCTGCCGAAGCCCAGATGCGGGACAGCCGGGCCGAGCTGGGCTGTCTCGATTACACATATGCTATCGACGTGTCAGATCCGTGCGTGATGCGCGTGTTCGAGCGCTGGGAAGACCAGGCGGCGCTGGACGCTCATTTTGCACGTCCTCACATGGCGCCCTGGCGCGCAGCGCTTCAGGCAGCTGGCATTGCCGAGCGCAATATCCACGCGCATGAAGTTGTAGCCACGCGAAAGGTGTAATCCAGATGCGATCTGCTCCTGTCATCGAGACCGAGCGCCTGATCCTGCGTCCTCCGTCGGCGGAGGATTTCGACGGGTTCTGCGAGTTGATGGCGGACGAAGCGTCTGCGAAGTTCATAGGCGGCGTGCAGGCGCGCCCGGCTGTCTGGCGCACGCTTTGCCTGATGAGCGGAGCCTGGACGATCCGCGGCTATTCGATGTTCTCGGTGATCGAAAAAGCAACCGGGAAATGGATCGGCCGCCTCGGTCCCTGGCAGCCGGACGGCTGGCCCGGCACGGAAGTCGGTTGGGGGCTTCTGACTTCCGCGCAGGGAAAGGGCTATGCTACCGAAGGCGCCAGCGCGGCGATGGACTATGCGGTAGACATTCTCGGATTTACCGAAATCATCCACTGCATCGACGCGAAGAATGCAGCGTCAATCAAGGTTGCTGAGCGTCTCGGGTCGAGCAAGTTGCGGGTAGCGCAGGCGCCCGCCCCTTTCTCGGACGTGATTTGGGACGTGTACGGACAGACGGCTGACGCATGGCGCGCCCGCCGTCGCACCTGATCAGCACTTGTCGTCGTCTTCATATTCGAGCTTGATGATCTCGCCGGTGCGGCCGGAAATGTCGATTTCGATCTCCTGACCATCGCCGGTGCAGCCCTCGATTTCCCAGTTGCCGTTGCCACGCTTGATTTCCTTGAACCAGGCGAGGCCGAAGCTGTGGGCTATATCCATCGCCTCGTACTGGCTTATGCGGTAGCTGCGGCCGCGATGGTCATCATCGTCCGCGAAGGCAAGGGGTGCGGGCGCGGCACAAGCCAATCCAACAAAGACCCAAATCATTGCGCGTTTCATGCAGGCTTCCCCTTCGCCATTTGTCCTACGGCAAGAAATTTGGTGCGCGCACCTGAACACCAATTGAATTATCCATTCAGGTAGCGCCACGTTCCTCACTGTCTGAAGCTCACTACGCAAAAACGTAAACTGCGGGCGCTGATAGCGCCCGCAGTGCCTATGGTCTGGACTTGGCGTCGACTAGCAATCGTCATCATCGCGGTCGAAGTCGACTTCGAGCTTCACTATCTCGCCAGTGCTGCGGCGAATGTCGACTTCGATTTCGCGCCGGTCGGCGGTGCAGCCTTCCAGTTCCCATTTGCCGTCATCGCGTTCTGTTTCGCGCACGCGGGTCATGCCTTTGTCGCGGGCGATGGCGATGGCTTCTTCGCGGCTGATGCCCGAGGCAGGTGCCGGGCTTCCAGACAGGTTGTCGCCCTGTGCCAGGGCAAACGGGACCGGCGCGGCAACGGCAACGATGGCGAGGGCTGCAATGAGAGATTTCATGGGGAAGTATCCTTCTTGTTGGTGATCACCGGGAGGTCGTGATCCGGGGAGAGGCTTAACCGCACGGGCCTGAGCCCACCCTGACACAACCTGTCAGGCGGCTGTCAGTTCCGCCGGCGGGTTGCTCCGTTCGCCGCAGCCTGCAATTCATGCTGCATGGACTTCCATCGCCCCTTCAGCCCGGATCCCGGTGCCCGCATCAGCGAGGCGCTCGAAGCGGCGCTGGAGGCCCTGAAACTTGTATGTCGTGAAGGGGAGGGGGCGCGCGCGGACCCAGCGCGCAGGCGATGGGTTGCTCTCGGACTCGTCAGTGCACTGCAAGCCGCGCTGGTGGCCGCGCTGTCGGGCTATGATACCGCCAAGGAAGATGCTGTGCAGGATCCTTCGCATCCGGACCGTATCGCGCTCGTCGCGCTTCTGCTCCGCCGCGCGCGGTCACGCGATTTCCTGAACGATCCCGAACGGCTCGAACTCTCCGGCAGCCAACAGCGGGCGATCGACCGGATCATCGGGATGCGAAATGCAGCGGTACATGCTCTCAGGGTCGAGACGCCTGAGACATTTGTTGCTGATGCGCGCGCCGCTGTTCAGCTGATCCGTCATCTTGTGCTGGATGCGCCTGCTTTCGGGCCAGCCTCGGTTCGGCTGCAGGTCCTGTTGATTGCGGATGCGCTGAAGGCGCTGCAGGTGGTCCTGTCGCCGGATGCCGGCGATTAACGTCAAAGTGACGCCTCTCCGGCATGGTCTGCCGAATGCGCCGCCTGAAAACCTTCCTTGCAAGTCTCCTGATCGTGCCGCTGATCGCAGCGGCGCCGGATACATTTACGCGCGCCGACCTTGAAGCGCTTGAAGCGCAGCGCCGCGCGGCAGAGGCAGAACTCGCTGCGCTGGAAAGTCAGGGCGAGACGGCGGTGGTGGACCTTCGCACGCTGGACGAAAGCCTGCTGTCGACGGCCATGGAAGCTCGGCGCCGTGAGGAACAGGCGAGCCGGGCGGAGCTGGCACTGGTGACACTGACGGCGCGGCGCGAAGAGGCTCACGCAGAATTGATGTCGAGTGAAACGGCACTTGAAGACCTGCTGGCGGCGCTCGCGGCGGCTAACCGGCGCAAGCCGCCGGCACTGGTCGTCAGCCCGGATAACTCCGGCGTCGCCATCCGGCGCGCGATCCTGATGCAGGCGACCTATCCGAAACTGTCCGAGCGTGCAGCCGGTATCTCGAAGGAGATTGCCGAGCTGAATGCGCTTGAAGCCAGTATCAAGGCTGAGCAGGCGCGGCTCGGCGCGGCCGAAGCAACCCTGGCGCTGAAGAAAGAGGAAATCGAAAGGCTCGCGGCCACCAAGCGCGCGGCCTACGAAGGGATTTCCGGAAACCTGGACGGGCTGCGTGAGCGGGCCCAGCGACTCGGCCGGGAAGCGACGACGCTGCGCGAACTCCTGGCGGCGCTCGAATCGAACGCGCCCGAGGCACCGCGTGTGAAGCCCGCGGCGCGTCCGCAGCTTGCGTCACTGCGGACGTCCAAGCCCGGAACATCGAAACCGGCAGCGATTGCTGCGCCCGCGAAGAATACCGCTGCACCGCTCGGCAAGTCGGCTCTCGGCGGGCTGAAACAGCCGGCAGCGGGTACCTTGTTGCGCGGCTTCGGTTCGAAACTGCCGAGCGGTGGGACCACGGAGTATATCGTGTTCCAGACACGTGCCGAGGCGCAGGTCACGGCGCCTGTCGGCGGTGTGGTCGAGTTTGCGCGACCGTTCCGAACCTACGGCCAGATGCTGATTCTGCGTACAAGTGACGGATATCATGTTATTCTTTCCGGCATGAGCCGGATCTACGTGTCCGAAGGCCAGTCCGTAAGCGCCGGGGAACCCGTCGGCCGCATGCCCGACCGCGATGATCCGGCGCCCGAGCTGACAGTGGAATTAAGGCTTGGCGACCGGGTGCTGAATCCGGCAGAGTGGATGCCGGGCGACGACTGAAGGGTCGTAAAATGATGACGGAGTGGAACATGCGTTCATTGCTGACCGGTACCGCACTCGGCGGCATACTCGGCGCTGCTGCGGTCGGGTTTGCGGCGATGGCCTGGCCCCAGCAGGAGACCGCGACCAACCCGGTTGACCCGCGCACCCTCACATACCAGCAGATTGAACTCTTCGCCGAGATCTTCGCCCGCGCCCAGCGCGATTACGTGGTCCCGATCGATGAGCAGGAAGCGATGAGCGCGGCCATCAATGGCATGCTCACTTCGCTGGATCCGCACTCGGGCTATCTCGATCCGGAAGACTTCCAGTCGCTGCAAGTGCAGACGTCGGGCCAGTATGGCGGACTTGGTATCGAAGTGACGATGGAAGACGGCTTCGTCAAAGTCATCTCACCGATGGACGGCTCACCGGCCGCAGAGGCCGGTATCCAGCCGGGAGACTTCATCACCGCGATCAACGGCAAGGCGATCATCGGCCAGACGCTGAACGACGCCGTGAAGGAAATGCGCGGCGAAAGCGGCACCGAAATCGAGATCACCGTTCTGCGCGAAGGGATGGATCCGTTCCAGATCAAGCTCGTGCGGGAAGTGATCCAGCAGAAATCCGTCAACTGGCGGATGGAGCCGGGCAACATCGGCTATATCCGGATCGCGACCTTCAACGAGCGCACCAACCTGCTGCTGGAAGAGGCGCTCGACGGCATCGGCAAGAACGGAAAGCCGCAGGGCATCATCATCGACCTGCGCAACAACGGCGGCGGCCTCCTGGACGAGGCGGTCAAGGTTTCCGACCATTTCCTGTCCGGCGGCGAAGTCGTCTCGACCCAGGGCCGCCGGCCGGTGGATGTCGAGCGGCTCAATGCCACCAAAGGCGAAGTGTTCAAAGGCGTGCCGATGATCGTGCTGATCAATGGTGGATCGGCATCCGCCTCGGAGATCGTTGCAGGCGCGCTACAGGATCGTGATCGGGCGCTGGTGGTCGGCACCACGAGTTTTGGAAAGGGATCGGTCCAGTCGGTGATCCCGCTGGGCGCTGACCGGGGTGCGATCCGGTTGACGACCGCGCGCTACTACACGCCGTCGGGCCGGTCGATCCAGGCACTCGGCATCGAGCCGGATGTCATGATCACTCAAGTCAGGCTGACCGAAGAAGAGCTGCTGAAGATCCAGCGCTGGTCAGAGGCAGACCTGCCCCACGCACTTGAGAACGAGTCCGGTGAGCACCGCGAACAGATGCGCATGCCGGATGAGCAGCCGCCGGAGGGATATGAGGGCGAGGACTTCCAGCTGGAGCGCGCCCTGCAGATGCTGCGCGAAGGGGCCACAGTCGCCTCTCGGATGGCGGCAAAAGCAGGCTGATGCTGCCCTGGGTCGCTGCTTTCCTTAGCGGTCCGTTACACTGAGAAGCCAATTTGTTTGCGACCTGTTAACCCTGTAGGGCGATGGTCAGGGTCTGTCTTCAAGCCCTGTTCCAAGAGGTCGAGCCAATGGGTTACCGGCGCGAATCTGAGCCGTCACCTTTTCGCACGGGAGTTGTCCATGCGGGCATGAGCCTCGCCGTGTTTGGCGGCCTTGCCGCATCCCTGGGACTTGGCATCCAGCTGACGGCCGACCCGTCTGCGGCGAGCCCGAGCCAGACGCTCGCCCTGTTCGATACTGTCGATTATGCTGACGCCGCCGTCACGCCGGCCGGGCAGTCCGTTGATCCCGGCGAACATCCAGGCGGCGACGTCCTGCCGGGCGCAGGCTCCGAAGATACCGCCTTGGAATTGGCACTGGCCGAACTGCCGCAAGAGGCGGCGCGCATAGAAGTCACCGGCGGGCAGGGCGGCCCGGCCGTGGTCAACGATGCCATCCGGATTAATGGCCGTATCGTCCGCTCCGGCGAGTCCCTCAGCCAGGTGCGCAGCGTCGGTCAGGCCGACTCCGGTACGCTGCGAATTGCGTCTGCAACGACCGCATCGCCCGCCGCCAAGACCAAGAGCAAAGCGCCTGCCGACGTCTACGCCCGCAAGTTCTCCAACCCCGAAGGCCGGCCGATGGTCGGGCTGGTAATCGGTGGTCTCGGCATGAACGCGACGCAGACCCAGCTCGCGATCGACGATCTGCCCGCAGATGTGACCCTTTCGTTCGCCCTTGATTCCAAGAAGCTCGACTACTGGATCAAGACCGCTCGCGCCGATGGGCATGAAGTGCTGATCGAAGTGCCGATGGAGGCCTACGAATACGGGCGCATGAAAATGCACCCGGACACGATCACCGCTTCTGCCGATGCCAAGACCAACCTGGCGCGCCTCGAGACGATCCTGTCCCGCACCACCGGCTATTTCGGCGTCGTGAACTACCAGGGCGCGAAGTTCGCCGCCGAGAAGTCCGCCGCAAGCCCGGTCCTCGGCCGTCTCAGCGAGAAGGGTCTCGCCTTCATCGACGATGGCAGTTTTGAGCGGTCCGCGCTCGCCGGAATCGCCCGCGACACCGGACTGCGCTATGCGCGTGCCACCGGCCCGATCGACAATCGCCAGACTCCGGCGGATATCAACGCAGCCTTGATGGATCTCGAAGCCGAAGCCCTCGAGAAGGGCGCCGCTTTCGGTTCGGGCTATGCATTCCCTGTGACGGTCGAAGCGGCCAAAGTCTGGATCTCGCAACTGGACGAAAAAGGCCTGGTGCTGGCACCGGTCTCGGCAATCGCGAATGCGCGGGCCCCCGAGCCGCGCACTGGCAGCCTCGTCGTGTCTGGGTTAAATACCGGCGGGTGACCCAACCCAAGTTCGACTCAAGTCTCTATCGCCCTAATGTCGGCCTCGCCCTGTTCTCCAAGGCGGGACACGTATTCATTGGGCGCCGGGTCAATGGCCGGGGCCCGTTCCAGTGGCAGATGCCGCAGGGCGGAATTGACGAGGGCGAAAGCGCCGTAACCGGCGCATTACGCGAGCTTGAAGAAGAGATCGGCGTGCCGGCCAAGCTGGTCGACGTTCTGGAAGAAACGCCGGACTGGCTACACTATGAATTCCCGCCCGATCTGAAAAAACGGCTTCCGGGTCCCTATCACGGGCAGAAGCAGAAATGGTTCGCCCTGCGCTTCAAGGGCTCCGACAGTGATGTGCGGCTAGACCGGCACACACCGGAATTTGATGCGTGGCGCTGGGCGCCGCTGGAAGAGACGCCGGACCTGATCGTCCCGTTCAAACGGCCGGTCTATCTGGAAGTGGCAGAGCGGTTCCGCCGCTGGACCGAACCGGTACTGCCGGGCAGGGTGCCGCAAGGCTGAAGAGAGGGCAGGGGGCATGCCGACATTGTTGATGATCCACGGCATCGGCTGTGATGCGAGCGCCTGGGACGCGATGAAGCCCGCGTTTGAAGCGGGCGGCTGGACAAGCGAGGCGATCACGCTGTTTCCCGACCGCCGGGTCCGAGAGAACCCGCCGGCAAACCTGCCGGAACTGGGGCTTGCCGACTATATCGAGGCGGCGGCGGCAGAGGCGCGGCGGCTTGCCGTGCGCGACGGGGCGAAACCCGCCGTGATCGGGCATTCGATGGGCGGACTGATCGCGCAGGTGCTGGCCGAACGCGGCGAGGTATCGAAGGCCGTGTTCCTGACACCGGCACAGACAAAGGATTGTGCAGCGGTCGGCCTGCCGGTGGTCTGGACGTTTCTCAATGTGCTCCTGCAGCAGGACCGGAAAAAATCCTACAAGATCTGGAAATCCGGCTTTCGCTGGGGCGTCCTGAACCGCGTACCGAAAGATCGCCATGATGCGATCTATGCTGGCGCCCTCTATGATTCCGGCAAGGTGTACGGCGATATCAGCGACGGAATCACCGTGGACGAGTCGAAAGTGATGATCCCCACACTGACGATTGCCGCCGGGCAGGACCGCGCAACCTTGCCGCAGGGCGTGCGCAAGGTGGGCGCAAAGTATGCTCGCAGCCCCATCGCGGGAGATTTCCTTGAGTATCCGGGCCATGCGCACTGGATCATCGATGAACCGGGTACGGATAAGGTGGCCGCAGATATCCTCGGCTGGCTGGGACGCGCCGCATGAAAACGAAAGCGCCCGCACAAGGCGGGCGCTTTGCAGCCTGAAGCGGGTGGAGAAGCCTTATTCGGATTTCGCGGTGACGGTGGCCGTACCCGAGGAGCCCAGCGAGGTTGTGTAGGGCGTGGCATGCCCGACTTCATTGCCCCATGTTTCGAACGTGGCGCAGTTATCCGTTCCATTGACACTGGAACAGATCGTCTTGCTCGCTTCGTCCATCGTGTAGGCAACGGGGGCGCCACCATTGAAGCTGACTGTGCCATCATCGGAGAAGACAGCGATAAGCGTGTCGCCTTCTACGGAGGCAAACTCGACGGTGGTGGTGGCGGCGAAGGCGGGCAGAGCGGCGACTGCCAGGGCGGCGAGCGCAAGGATGGATTTCATGATGTGTCTTCTCCCGGATGGTGGTTCTTGTTTTTGACGAACTCTACGCTGGGAAACTGTTAGCTGAGCGGCAATCCGGTTCAACTGGCCGCGCGCACAAAAAAAGCCCCGGATCCAACGATCCGGGGCGTTCGTGATCTTGATTTCGCCGGAGTTCAGGCCTGCTGTTCACACATCCGCAGGAAGCGGTTGCGCAGGTCCGCGTCCGACTTGAACACACCGGTGAACTGCGTGGTGATCGTGGTGACGTGCTTGTGGTGGACACCGCGGGTCGACATGCACTGGTGCACAGCCTCGATAAAGACGGCGGTGCCCATGGGCGCCAGGCTCTCGGTGATCGCGTCGCAGATCTGCGCGGTCATCGTTTCCTGGGTCTGCAGGCGTCTTGCAAAGATTTCGACCACGCGGGCGAGTTTCGAGATGCCAACAACGGCCTGCGACGGCTTGTAGGCAACGAACGCCTTTCCGAGGAATGGCGCCATGTGGTGCTCGCAATGGCTCTCCACCTCGATGTTGCGCAGGACGACGATGTCGTCATAGCCCTGCACGTCCTCGAAAGTCCGGCTGAGGTACTTCACGGGGTCTTCGCCGTAACCTTCGTACCATTCCTTGTAGGCGTTCACGACGCGTTTGGGCGTGTCGATCAGGCCTTCGCGCGCGGGGTCGTCACCGGCCCAGGCGATAAGCGTACGAACGGCTTCTTCAGCCTCTTGCTGGGTGGGGCGGCGCACAGGGTCCGCGCGAAGAGCGTCATTCTTGGGTGTCACGGCGTCCATGCCAGTATGTCATCCTTCTGAGGGACGGGGGTCGAGCCGGGGCACGGTGGCACGGACTTAACGCCCGCCCGGAGTTGCTACCCTCAGGGCAATGGAAAGGAACATAGGGCCCCGGCACATCCGTTTCCAGAGCTTTCTACGGGGAAGGGAGTGCCCGGATGAGCAGAATCTTGGCTTTCCTTGCGTCAGGTGTTATTGCACCGGCCATGTCGCCGCTCGCGTTTACCGTCTCGTCCTGCTGCCCCTGTTGTCGCTGAAGCGCCAACACGCCATAGGGCTGGCCTGAACTTAGCCCTGCGCCCACTTACGAAACGACAGACAGATACGAGACCGGGATGACCTTGAAACTCCACGATACCATGGCGCGCGAAAAGCGCGGCTTCCAGCCGCAGGACCCCAAGCGGATCACGATCTATGTCTGCGGCCCGACGGTCTACAACTATGCCCATATCGGCAATGCCCGTCCGCCGATCGTCTTTGACGTCCTGCGCAGGTTGCTGATGAAGACCTATGGCGACAACGCCGTCGTCTTTGCCCGCAATATCACGGACATCGAGGACAAGATCATCAAGGCTGCATTGGATACCGGCGAGCCCATCTCGGCCATCACGAGGAAATACGCCGACATCTACAACGCAGACATGAAGGCGCTGAATGTGCTGCCGCCGACGGTGGAGCCGTGGGCGACCGGGCATGTGCCGGAGATGATCGAGATCATCACCAAGCTGGTGCGCAAGGACTATGCCTATGTCGGCAAGGATGGCGTCTGGTTCCGCGTAGCGGCAATGTCCGACTACGGAAAACTTTCGGGCCGCCGGCCTGAAGACAATGAAGCCGGTGCCCGCGTCGAGCCCGGCGAGGACAAGCGCGCACCGGAAGACTTTGCACTCTGGAAATTTGCCAAGCCGGGCGAGCCGGAAGACGCGATCTGGGATTCTCCCTGGGGCAGGGGCCGTCCGGGCTGGCATATCGAATGCTCAGCCATGGCAGCGAAGCACCTTGGCCGGACGCTGGACATTCATGCCGGCGGTGTGGACCTCACCTTCCCGCATCACGAGAACGAGATCGCACAGTCCGAATGCGCGCATGGCGAGCTGATGGCGCGCTACTGGCTGCACAACGGCTTCCTCGACATGAGCGGGGAGAAAATGTCGAAATCTCTCGGTAATGTCGTGCTCGTGCATGACCTCTTGAAGGAATATCCCGGCGAGGTGATCCGGTTTGCGATGCTGAGCGGGCATTACCGGGCGCCGCTGGACTGGACGCCGGACCTCTTGAAACAGGCGAAGACGACGCTCGACCGCATCTATGGTGCCCTGCGCCGTGTATGGGATGCGGAAGGCGGCAAGGCGACTTACCGCGGCATCCGCGAGGCACTTGAAGACGACCTCAACACGCCGGAAGCGCTGGCTGAACTCTCCGGCATCGCCTCGGCGGCAAATACGGCGGCGGACCAGAATGATCGCGAGATGATGGCGGCCACACGGGCTGACTTGCTGGCGGCGGGCGAATTGCTCGGCCTGCTGACGAAGACGCCGAAAGAGTGGGAGCAGGGCGGCGATGCGAACGAAACAGCGCGTATCGATGCCCTCGTCGCGGCGCGTGTCGCCGCGCGCGTCGCGAAGGACTGGGCCGAAGCGGACCGTATCCGCAAGGCGCTGGCCGAGGAAGGCGTCGAGATCATGGATGGTCCAGGGGGCAGCACATGGCGGCGTATCTGAAACGGCTGAGCCTGCTGGGGTTCATGGCAGGGTGTCTGATCGCGGCGTGTGCCGGGGCGCCGGACGCCGCGCTTGCAACCAAAGCTGCGCCGGCCACTGAGGCACCGTTTGCGCGCATCTTCCTGGTGCGGCACGGCGAGAAGGAAGCCGGTGCTGATCCCGCGCTTTCCGCGGCTGGCACTGCGCGGGCGCAGGCGTTGGCAGAACGGCTCAGCGGCGAGGGGGTCACCGAAATCTGGTCGACACAGACCAACCGCACACAGCAGACAGCCGCACCGCTGGCCGAAGTGCTCGGGCTGGAAGTGAAGGCCTATGATCCGTCCGCGCTACCAGCCTTCGCAAGTACGCTGGGCGATATAGCGGGCGTGAAACTGGTCGTGGGGCACTCCAACACGACCGATGCACTGGCCGCATTGATCGGCGCTGATCCCGGCCCGCCCATCGACGAGGTAAATGAGTTCGACCGCCTCTATGTGATCGATCTGAGCCAGATCGGCGTTACGGCCGACCGCATCGAGCGCTATGGCGCGCCGTCCCCGGTGCCGGCCGAATGAACCGCGAAGGCACCTCCGCGCCGGTGACAAACCTGCGTACACTGCTGCGCTCGCTGGTGCTCAACACCGAAGGCGAAGAGGTTACCGTCCGTGAGCTGATCAATGCCATCGGCAGGCGGGCCTATGGTCCGGTGCTCCTTCTGCTGGGCTTCATCGCGGTCAGCCCGCTGACGATCATTCCTGGCGCAAACTGGTTTGTCAGCACGGTGGTGCTGATCTTTTCTTTGCAGATCGTGATCGGTCGAAAGACTCCATGGCTGCCGAAGGGCGCTTTGGACTTCCGTTTCCGGCGCGACCATCTGGTGCAGGGTGCACGCGGCGCAGAGAAATATGCGCACATGGTGGACGCATTGGTCCGCCCGCGGCTCACCTTCCTGACAGAAGCGCCGTTCGTGCAGCTGGTGGGGCTTGTCTGTGTGGCAGCAGCGTTGATCACCTATCCGCTCGGCCTGATCCCGCTTGGGCCCTTGCTGCCGAGTCTGGCGGTTCTGTTGCTCGGCCTCGCGCTGACGGCCCGCGACGGCGTGGTCGTTCTGCTGGCGATGGCGACGCTCTCCGGCGCCGTGCTGATCATGCTGCGGGTGTTGCCCAAACTTGCGCAGCTCTGGCCGTTCTGACGCCAGCGGACCTGTCGAAATGGTTAATTGACCCAGCGGCAGGCCGGGGGCATCCCGAAGTCATGGCTCCTGGGCCATTTCTACACCCCACTCTCTGAGCCGCTCTTGCCACCCGGCATCGGCGGCTCCTTTTTGGTGCTCTTGCCGCCCGGCACCGGGCGGGCCATCTAGGCGGCCATGAGCGAGCTCTATCACAACCGCATCCTCGAACTCGCCGCCGGCATTCCGCATCTCGGCCGGTTGGCCGATGCCGAAGGCTCCGTCCTGAAAGTCTCGCGCGTCTGCGGATCTACGGTCAATGTCGACGTGAAGCTCGATGCAGCGGGCGAGCGCGTGACGGAGATCGCTGTCGATCCGCAAGCGTGCGCCTTGGGACAGGCGGCGACTTCGATCCTCGCGGAACATGCCGTGGGCGCCTCTGTCGCCGAAATCAGGGCGGCGCGGGACGCTCTGCGCGCCATGTTGAAGGACGGTGCCGCGCCGCCGGAAGGCCGGTTCTGGGAACTCCGCCACCTCGAGCCCGTGGCCGACTACCCGCCTCGCCACACGTCCACACTTCTGGCGTTTGAAGCGGCCGTGGCGGCGATTGACGAGGCGCTCGCGGCAAGGGCCGCGGCCTGAGATGAGCCTGCGCCGCCGCACCGCCTACGTGCTGCTCGCCATCTACAAGCATGGGCCAAGCCAGCTGTTCCAGCTCGCGGGCGCCCGGTGCCAGCACACCCCCACCTGCAGCGAATACGGGGCCGAATGCGTGGCGCGGCATGGCTGGTGGCCGGGGGGCTGGATGACTTTGGCGCGTTTCATCCGGTGCAGGCCCGGGGGCAGCCACGGTTACGACCCGGCCCCGGAAACGAAACCCTCCGTTCCGTTCTGGCAGCCCTGGCGCTATGGCGACTGGGCGTCCGGTCCGAGGGACGGTTCAGGCGGGCTGGTTGAAACCGGGCCGGAACCATGACATATCCCCGCCGATGAACGCGAACCTGTTCCTGACCGGCCTGACCGCACGAACTCGTCAGGGTGCCTGAAGCGCCCGCGGCCCGCACATTCGTGCGCGCCCCTTCATGCACCCGCAGAAATCCAGCCAAGCCCCGGCATCACTCTGAAAACAGGGTGGGAATCCCGGTAAAGCCGCGTTAAGCGTGGCCGCGCCAGATGCCGCTGCCGGATCACCCGAATTCGCCGCCCGTGCGCGGCCAGTCAAAGAAACGAAGACCCATGATCAACGTTACGCTCCCCGATGGTTCGAAGCGCGAATATGCCGATGGCGCCTCGCCGCTCGACATCGCCGAAAGCATCTCCAAGTCCCTCGCCAAGAAAGCCCTGGCCGCCAAGGTCAACGGCCAGATGTGGGACCTTGTCCGGCCGCTGCATGGCGATTCCAGTGTTGCCATCATCACGGACAAGGACCCTGAAGGCCTCGAACTCATCCGCCACGACGCCGCCCACGTCCTCGCGCAGGCCGTGCAGGCGCTTTATCCCGACACGCAGGTGACGATCGGCCCCGTCGTTGATGACGGCTTTTACTATGACTTTGCCCGCAAGGTCCCGTTCTCCACGGATGATTTCGAGAAGATCGAAGCGAAGATGAAGGAGATCGTCGACGCCGATTATCCCATCGTCCGCGAGGTCTGGGAAAAGGATGCCGCCATCGCCGAGTTCAAGCGGATCGGCGAACACTACAAGGCGCAGATCATCGACGACATTATTCCGCGAGGCGAGGCCATCACGGTCTATCGACAGGGGGATTGGTTCGACCTCTGCCGCGGCCCGCATCTTCCCTCCACGGGCAAACTGCCAAAGGCCTTCAAGCTGATGAAGATGGCCGGTGCCTACTGGCGGGGCGACTCGAAGAACGAGATGCTCCAGCGCATGTACGGCACAGCCTGGGCCAACGAGAAGGACCTCAAGGAACACCTGCACCGCCTCGAGGAAGCGGAGAAACGCGACCACCGCAAGCTGGGCCGCCAACTCGATCTCTTCCACATGCAGGAAGAGGGCAGGGGCATGGTGTTCTGGCACGAAAAAGGCCTGACGCTTTGGCGCGTGATCGAGGCCTATGTCCGCCGGCGGCTTGAAGCCGCGAACTATGTCGAAGTGCGCACACCTCAGGTGCTCGACCGCAAGTTCTGGGAACAGTCCGGGCATTGGGAAAAGTACCGCGAGAACATGTTCGTCTGCGAGACGGAGGAAGAAGAAACGCTCTCCCTCAAGCCGATGAACTGCCCGGGACACGTGCAGATCTTCAAATTCGGCCAGAAGAGCTACCGCGACCTGCCGCTGCGCATGGCCGAGTTCGGCGCCTGCCACCGATACGAGCCTTCAGGGGCGCTCCACGGGCTGATGCGGGTGCGCGCCTTCACGCAGGATGATGCGCACATCTTCTGCCGCGAGGACCAGATCGAGAGCGAGACGGCAGACTTCATCAAGCTCGCCCGCTCGATCCACGCCGATTTCGGTATGAATACGGATCATATCGCCTTGGCGACGCGTCCTGAAAAGCGCGCTGGTTCGGACGAGTTCTGGGACAAGGCCGAGGCGCAGATGTTGTCTGCCGCTCGTGCGGCGGGCGTCGAGCCCGTGATCGCGGAGGGCGACGGCGCCTTCTATGCGCCGAAGCTCGATTTCGTGATCAAGGATGCCATCGGCCGGACGTGGACGTGCGGTACGATCCAGCTCGACTACGTCTTGCCCGAACGCCTTGGCGCCGAATACATCGCCGAGGACGGCCAGAAGCATCGCCCAGTGATGCTGCACCGCGCAATTCTCGGCTCGCTCGAACGCTTCATCGGCGTGCTGATCGAAAACTATGCCGGGGCGTTCCCGATCTGGCTGGCGCCGGTCCAGGTCGTTGTCGCTGCCATTTCGGACGATGCTGCGGGCAGCTATGCCGAAGAGGTGGCTGCCGAATTGCGCAAGGCAGGTCTCCGTGTCGAAGTCGACCGCCGCAACGAGACGATCAACTACAAGGTCCGCGAGCATTCGCTTCAGAAGGTTCCGGTGATTGCCGTCGTCGGTGCACGCGAAGCTGAAGAGCGCAAGCTCGCACTGCGCCGGCTGGGCTCGAACGGTCAACAGATCATCACGCTCGATGAAGCGCTGGTCTCACTGGCTGAAGAGGCACTGCCGCCGGATCTCAAACGGGCGCGCTGATACGCACACGGTGACAAGGCGCGGGGGCGGCGAGTAGGGTGCGCAGGTAATGAACTACGGGCCTGTCCTCGCTGCCGCTTTCGTGCTCTGGCCCGTCATGGCGGTGCTGGGCGGGCAGGGCTATGCGCCTCTGCTTGGCTTGGCCGGGATTGCTGCCCTGTTCCTTGCCCGCCCGCGCGCGGCCCCGCCACTCTTCGCGCTACTTGGTTTCGCGTTCATCGTCTGGGCTGCAGCCAGCGAGTTCTGGGCACCGGGTACGCGGCAGCTGATTTCCGGTAGTCTCTTCAATGGTGACTTCTCTGTCGAGTCGCGAGGCCTGTCGTTCATCGTGATCGCGCTCACCTCGGGCCTGACCATAGCGGGCACGCTGCAGGCGGCGCCATCGCCGCGCGCTTCCGGCATCGTTGCGGCCATGCTCGGCGTGCAGGCAGCGCTGGTCATTCTGTCACCCTACCTGTCCGGCTATGTGCTTTCCGCCTTGTACGGAGAGGATGTGAAGGGCCTCCACGAAGGCGCTCAGAATGTCGGGCGCGGGGCCAACACGCTGGCATTGGGATTACCTTTGCTCTTGCCCATGCTGGTGTTTGGCTGGAAGGTTCCGGGCATGGTGCTTGCGGCAGCGCTCACGCTGGGCGCGGCCATTGCCTACCGTCTGCTGGGCAGCGATTCCGCCCTGTTCGCGATCGCTGGCATGGCGCTGGCGATCGGTCTCGTCTCGCTGATGCCACGCATGGGTTTCCGATGGTTGTTCGGTCTGATCGGCGGCTACATCGCCGCGGCGCCGGTCCTGTTTGCAGCCCTGATCCGCGGGCTTGACTTCATCGCCCCCAGCTTGCCGGACTCCTTCCGCTCTCGGATCTGGTCCTGGGAGATCGTCATTGGACGGATGACAGATGCTCCTTTTCTTGGTCACGGCCTGAACGCCACGCGCAGCTGGAATGAAACCTTTGCCGCGCGGCCTGAATGGCTCGCCCAGCTACCGGATTTCTGGGCCGATTACCGGATCGTCCCCGGCCATCCGCACAACATGGCGCTTCAGATCTGGGCCGAGACGGGGATGATCGGCGCTGTGCTGGCGGCGATCGGCCTTGTTGCGCTCGGGTTCCACATGCCGCGCCCGGCCGAACTGCGCCCGGAAATCCGTTATGCCGCTGCGGGCCTCGCCGGGTCTGCCATCGCTATTTTCAGCTTCGCGTACAGCGCCTGGAACGAGGGTTTCTGGGCCGCGCTCGTTTTGGCGACGGGTGCAATCATGCTCTGGCACAGAACGCTTGGAGAGCCGGAAACGTGAGCCGTTCCGTTGCCGCGCTTGTCGTCAGCTATCATACAGGCCCGCGCCTCGTGGAATGCCTGTATGCGCTGAAGGGCGATCCGGATGTCCGCGAGATCATCATCACGGACAACGGAAATCCTCCGGGGACGGAGGCCTGGCTGGACCGGTTTGTTGCGGCGACACCGAATGCCAGGCTGGTCCGCCTGGACAATCCTGGCTTCGGGGCAGGGGTGAACGCGGCGGCGCGCCTGGCGTCTAGTGACTACCTCCTTGCCATCAATCCGGACTGCGTGCTCCGGCGCGGCGCGCTTCAGCCGCTCATCGAAGCGCTACACGGTGCGCCCGCGCCTGCCATTGCCGGCGGAAGGATATTCGACGTCAAGGGCCATGAGGAGCGCGGCGCGCGCCGCGAAACACTGACATTGGCCCGCGCACTCGGCATTGGCCGATGGACGCTGGAAAACCAGCCGCCACCACCGGGGCCTATCCGCGTCGGCGCCATCTCCGGCGCCTTCTTCCTGATGCAGACGAAGGACTTCTGGCTGCTGGATGGCTTTGACGAAGGCTATTTCATCCATGTCGAGGATGTGGATCTCTGCCGCCGCGCCATCGAAGCGGGCGGCGCCGTCATCTATGTGCCGGCAGCCGGCGCGCTGCACTACGGGTCTACCTCCGACGTGCCTTCGGATTTCGTCACCCGGCACAAGGCCAGAAGCCTTGCACGCTACTTCAGGAAGTTCGCGAAGGGTCCGTTTGAAGCGCTGGTCGTGGCGCTTGCGGTGCCATTTATCGGCCTCGCCCTGAAGCTCAGGCGATAGGCAGGGCGCCAAAGAAAAACCCCGGCCAGCTGGCCGGGGCTTTCCTTACGCAACACATCGTGAAGCGGGCGCTTACACGAAGCCCTTGAACTTGTCCTTGAAGCGCGACACGCGGCCGCCGCGGTC
>CAZXQD010000054.1:0-23387 GCA_964643405.1 uncultured Hyphomonas sp.
ATGCCGATGCACTGCTCGGTCAACACCTCTGACAAGAACGACGCCGCCATCTTCTTCGGCCTGTCGGGCACCGGCAAGACGACGCTCTCGGCAGATGCCTCGCGCACGCTGATCGGCGACGATGAGCATGGCTGGTCCGAGAACGGCCTCTTCAATTTCGAAGGCGGCTGCTACGCGAAGATGATCAAGTTGTCGGCCGAGGCCGAGCCGGAAATCTATGCGACCACCAAACAGTGGGGCACCGTGCTTGAGAACGTGGTGATGGACCCCACGACCCGCGAACTCGACCTCGACTCCGCAGCCCTCGCCGAAAATTCCCGCGGCGCCTATCCGATCGAAGCGATCCCGAACGCTTCGCTGACCGGCCGCTGCGGCCAGCCGAAAAACCTGATCATGCTGACGGCGGACGCCTATGGCATCATGCCGCCGATCGCCAAGCTGACCCCGGCGCAGGCGATGTACCACTTCCTCTCGGGCTACACCGCCCGCGTGGCCGGCACCGAGAAGGGCGTCACCGAACCGTCCGCCACCTTCTCGACCTGCTTCGGCGGCCCGTTCATGCCGCGCCATCCTTCCGAGTACGGCAACCTGCTGCGTGAACTGATCGCCCGCTACAACGTCGACTGCTGGCTGGTCTCCACCGGCTGGACCGGCGGCCCGTACGGCCAGGGCAACCGCATGCCGATCAAGGCAACCCGCGCCCTGCTGAACGCTGCTCTCGATGGCTCGCTGAACAATGTCCAGTTCCGCAAGGACGAGACGTTTGGCTTCCTCGTTCCGACGGCCGTGCCGGGCGTCGATTCGAAAATCCTCGACCCGCGCGCGACCTGGGCCGACCCGGCCGCCTATGACAAGCAGGCCGCCAAACTGGCCGAAGAGTTCGTGGCGAACTTCAAGAAGTTCGAAGCCTATGTTGACGACGCCGTGAAGGCCGCCGCACCGAAAGCGAAGATCACCGCTTAAACGGGGAAGAAACGCCAACCAAAAGCCCGCCTGACACGCGTCCGGCGGGCTTTTTTTTTACGCCGAAAGCCTCCCTTTACGTTAAGGGAAGTCTGGCGCTGGCCGAACGCACTCGTTACGGTGCGCCGCAACAAGCCCAGCACACAACCGGAGGAAGCTATGCGCGAAGCCGTTATCGTCTCTACTGCCCGTACCGCCCTGACCAAAGCAGGCCGCGGCGCCCTGAATGACACCCATGGCATCACCATGGCGGGTCACGCCATCAAGGGCGCGCTTGAGCGCGCCGGCGTCGAAGCCGCTGCCGTCGAAGACGTGTTCCTCGGTTGCGCCGCGCCGGAAGGCGCCACCGGCCACAACGTGGCTCGCAACGCCGCGCTCGCCGCCGGCTGCCCCTCGACCACCTCTGGCGCCACGATCAACCGCTTCTGCTCCTCGGGTCTGCAAGCCATCGCAAGCGCCGCGCACACGGTCATCAACGAAGGCGCAAACGTCACTGTCGGCGGCGGCGTGGAAAGCATCAGCCTCGTCCAGGGTTCGGGCCAGTCGAACCGCTACAAGTATTTCGAGCCGGAGCTTGCCAAGACCTGGCCGGCCATCTGGATGACGATGATCGAAACCGCCGAGATCGTCGCCGAGCGCTACAATGTAAGCCGCGAATACCAGGACCAGTATTCGGTCGAGAGCCAGCGCCGTACCGCCGAGTTCCAGCAGAAGGGCTACATGGCCCAGGAAATCGTGCCGCTCAAAACCCGCATGAAGCTGATCAACAAGGAAACCAAGGAAGAAACCTTCCAGGACGTGATCGCCGACAAGGACGACTGCAACCGTCCGGGCACGACCTATGAAATGGTCGCCGGCCTTCCGCCGGTCTTCCAGGGCGGCATGGTCGTCAAGCAGGGCAAGTATGTCACTGCCGGCAACGCGTCCCAGCTGTCGGACGGCGCCGCGGCCGTCGTCGTCATGGAAGCCAAGGAAGCTGCAAAGCGCGGCCTGAAACCGCTCGGCCGTTTCGCCGGCTTCAACGTCGCCGGCTGCGACCCGGACGAAATGGGCATCGGCCCGGTCTTCGCCGTGCCGCGCCTGCTTGAGCGTCATGGCCTGAAAGTCGACGACATCGACCTGTGGGAACTGAACGAAGCCTTCGCCTCGCAGTGCCTCTACTCGCGCGATCGTCTCGGCATCGACCCGGCAAAATACAACGTCAACGGCGGCTCGATCTCGATCGGCCACCCGTTCGGAATGACCGGCGCCCGCTGCACCGGCTCGATCCTTCTTGAAGGCCAGCGCCGCAAGGCGAAGTGGGGCGTCGTCACCATGTGCATCGGCGGCGGCATGGGCGCAGCCGGTCTCTTCGAGATCTATAGCTGATCATTCTTCGCATTCGCGATTGAGGGAGAGGGCGGTCCGCAAGACCGCCCTTTTCTTTTGCGCGGCAAAGGCGTGCCTTCATCATGCCGCAGGATCATGCGAACATCATCGTATGGTCCTGCGGAGCGCCCTCGCGATGAAACACCTGTTTGCCGCCCTCACTGCCCTCGCTCTGACAACTGCCTGCAGCAATGCCTCAGAAAAGCCGAAGCCCGCAGCAGCGCCGGTTGCGGCGACCGAAGAAGCGCCCGCACCCGCAGCTCCACCGGAAACCGAAACCCGCCCATCCGAATATGCGCTGCTCAGACAAAAGCTGCCCGCCTTCACGGCAGCGATGGCAGACGGCGGCACGTTTGATTCATCCGCAATCAACCGCTGGACCGTGATCGCGGTCTGGGGCGTCTGGTGCGGTGATTCCCGCAGGGATGGTGCCTACACTGCCGCGCTCGAACGGGCGGTCGCACAAGATCCCGACCTCGACTTTGTCTCTATCCACGTCCCCGCAACGCCGGATAGCGAAGACCGCGAAAAGCCCTTCGGCGACTACGGCTCGCTCGAGGCCTATTTCGACTCAGCGGGCTACACATTGCCCGTCGTGCTTGACTCGGATGGCAGCCTTCGGGAAACGCTGAAGATCAACTGGACGCCCACCTACCTGCTCGTCTCGCCAGACGGCATCGTGCGCAGCTTTCAGACCGACTTGTCCGTCAACAAGGACCAGCCGGTGAAGACCTACATCAAGAACGTGGCAGAGACCCGCAAAGCCGTGCGTGACCAGCTCGCGTCGGGTCCCGAAGATGTTGAATGACAAGATGCGGTGCGGGCTCGCCAGCCTCACACTCCTACTCGCAGCCTGCTGCACACAGCCCGCCCACGCGCCGGCAAATGCGCAAGCCGCACCGTCCGTTATGATCGGTCCAGACGGCATAGCCGGTCTGGACGGACAGGTGCCCTTCACGCTGGCCGCCATCGAGCGGGCCTTTCCCGGCTTTGATGTGGTCGCCCTGCAAGTGGACGGCCTGCCGGCCTTCCATGTTCGCGAGCCCGGCAGCGAGGCGGCAGTGTTTGTCGTGTCACCGGACTGGACGCGCGGCTTTGCAGGCGCTTTCACTGCCATTCTACCGGTAGCGGGCGGCAGCCTCGCGGCGGAGGCCGGCGCCAGCAGCCTCGCCGCCCTGAACCCGCCCTGCAGCGCCCGCACTTGCACAGTGGCGTTGCAATCCGGCACGCTCCGGCTCCGGTTCTCCTCGGATGCTAGCGACGCCGTGCTGGAGGAGATCGTCTATTTTCCTGACAAGGCGCCCTGACCGGTTCGCGATTCGCCCGGCGCAGGAATCCGTTTCAATGGTTTGAATATTGCAGCGGGGCGGGCTAACCTGACGCCGAAGTCATTCTTGGCCCAACAAGGAAAGCACGCCGCAATGCTGCATCCGTCCACCAAGCGCCTCATCGACAAGCTGAGCGAAATGACGCGCAAGCAGCGCGTGACCTGGACCGAGGGCGAAGGCGCGTCCGTCGTGCATGACACCGAAGGCTACCGCGTCATCATCACGCCCGAACCACACGCCGTGCTGCTGACCGATGCGCTTGGACGCGAAATCGAAACCTGCCGCCCGGAAGAGTTTGCCGACGAGACCGACGCGCATGGCCGGCCCTACGCCAAGTTCGTGGCCGAGCTTTACCGCGAAGCCTCCCGCCACGCGCGCGGCACGGAAAAGGCCATCCGGACGCTGCTCGCGGGGCTTGATGCCGTGGAACCCGAACCCGTCGCGCCGCCGGTCTCCGCCGCGCCTGCGCGCGTGCTGATCGATGCACCGGACGCGACAACCGACGAGACGACCACGATCGAGAGCGAAACCGAGATCACCGCAGCGGTGGCGAATCTCGCCGACCAGATCAACGCGGCGCCGCAGGAACCAGTGGCAGAAGAGCCTGTCATCATGGCAGCGCCCGAACCCCAGCCCGAGCCAGAACCCCAGTCGGAACCGGCCCCCGAACCGGAACCCGAACCCGCGATCATCGCTGCAGCGCCCGAGCCTCTGCCCGAACCGGTCGCCGTGCAGGCCCCGGAGCCTCAACTTGCGCCTGCCCCGGCGCCACAGCCCGAGCCCGAACCTGCGCCGCAGGTTACTGCCGAAGCCGCCCCCGAGCCTGAAGAGATCGTTCCCGCGGCTGAGGAGCCCGGATCGTTCGGCACCTTTGCGCCCTTCGAACAGACGGCCGCGCCTGCACCCGAGCCCACTCCCGAACCCCTGGCTGAAACCGCAGCACCCGCGCCGGAACCTGTCCGCGAGCCGGAACCTGCGGCTGCGCCTGCCCCCGAGCCTGCCGCCGAGCCCGTGCGGCCGATCCCGACACTGTCGCAGCCGATCTCGCTGTCCTCCATCCCGTTTGGCTTCGGCCTTGGCGCCGCGCAGCGCGTAGGTACGCCGTCGCATCCATCGACCAGCGCCCCGGAGCCGGCGGCGCAGCCCGAGGAAAGCACCCCCCGCCGCATCGTGATCGACGGCACGCTGGATTTGCCGGACATCACACCGGACGAGCTGGGTTCAATGTCTGCGTCGGACGACTACCCGCCGCCGCCCCCGAAGGCCGATCCGCTTGACCTTCCCGCAGACGGGCCGTCGCCTCCGCCGGAGCCGGCAAACCCGCGCCGGTTCAATCCCTGGAACTGACACCGGCTCCGCGGACTTCATCCGTAGACGGAGTATATGATTTGGCGCAGCTCGCCCCGCTCAGACGGGCGAGATATCCGTGACCTTGTAGGTCTGCGCTTCGCCGTCCGCATGCCGGATGGTGATATACTCGCCCTCGCGGAAAACATGCGCGCCAAAACGGAAGGCGGCTTCATCCTCGCCTTCGCCCTCTTCGTCATAGTGGAAGAACCAGTTCTGTCCGCGATGCGTCAGCCAGCCATCGGCCGCCTCGGAAGGATCATCATGAAAGCGGTAGACCCGGCAGGCCTTGCGGTGTTCCCGCCAGGCGGCAACGTCCAGCTGCCCGGCCGCGTCGATGGGTGCAATGATCATGTAGCCCTGCGAGGGGTCGCCAGCCGGCAGGCCGGGATTGCGGGCAAGTTGAAGTGTGATGCGGCGAAGGGTCATGGTCCGTCTCCGGATGAATTGATGTGGATGAGTTAACGAGACAGCGCGAGCGCGGGTGCAGCGTCGGTGGTGAGAAGCTTTCGGCTTGTGCCGCCAAACAGGCGTTCCCCGAGGCGTGAGTGGCCGTAGGCACCCGCCACCATCAACGTCGCCCCCGTGCTGGCCGCCAGGCGCAGCAGGCCGGCGCCGACTTCGCCCTCGAATGTTTCCGTACGCGCTTTCACGCCGCGATGCTTCAGCCAGGCGGCCAGCGCATCCGGTGCCGAGCCCTGCCGCACGCCTTCCCGCTGGGCATCCTTGGTGTTCTGCGCGATTATGACATCACCAGCCGCCGCGATCAGCGGCACATGAAAGCGCACGGCCCGCGCTGCGCCGTTGGAGCCGTCCCAGCCGATGATGACCGGCCCGGGCGTAAAGGGCGTGTTGCCCGCCAGAACGACCGGCAGGCGCGCGTCCATCATCACATGATCAAACGCGATCGAAAGCGGCTCTGCCGGTTTCGAGGCGCTGCGCGGAAACACCAGCGCATCCGCCAGGGTGGCCGCCCCGGCCGCTGCCGTCTCAACAGTTCCGACCTGATGCACAAAGGTGCAGTCAATGCCGTGTGCGCCGGCGCCGGTCACATCCCGGAACGCACCCTGCGCCTTGGCGAGCACCTCCTTCTGCATCTCGATGATGCTGGTCACCGCCGCAGCCGAGAGGCCTGCGGATTCCGGCGTGGACACAACCATCATCGCCGATTGCGGATCCGGCAGCGCGCACAGTCCGGTGAGCGGCACGTTCAGCTGGCGGGCCATCGCCAGCGCAGACAATGTCGTCAGCGTATCCGTTTCGGACGACCCCTGCAGCACGGCGACAATCGACATGGCACACCTCCATTGGCCCGCTAAGGGCCGTTGACCGGTGTCTACCATCCTGCGGCGAACGCCGGATTAGGGGATACTACCTAGTCGGGCGCGCTGCGGCAATCCTCGCCCGGGCAATCCGGTCAGCCACATAGTTCGTAGGCTGATCTGTCTTGAGGGCCTCGTCCAGGACATCACCCAGCGTGACGATCAGGCGGGCTAGCGTCTGTTCCACCCAGTCACGCGAATACGTGCCCGAAATCTCGGCCGCCACGTTGATGATGCCGCCGCCATTGATGACGTAATCGGGCGCGTAGAGAATGCCCTTGCGGCGAAGGAACTCGCCCATTTCCGGCACGACCAGCTGGTTGTTGGCCCCGCCCGCAACACCCTTCACCCGCAGGCGGGACAATGTCTTCTCGTTGATCACGGCGCCGAGCGCGTTGGGCGAGAAGATATCCGCTTCGACATCGTAGATGTCATTCGGTGCCACGATGACAGCGCCCGTGCGCGCCGCGACGGCAGACAAGGCCTCTTGGTCGATATCGGTGATGATCAGCTTCGCGCCGGCCGCCGCAAGATGATCGCAGGTATATCCGCCGACCGAGCCGACGCCCTGCACCGCAATTGTCCGGCCGCTGAGGTCATCGGTGCCGAACAGGCGCTTGGCCACTTCGCGGATGCCGAGATAGACGCCCTTGGCCGTCACCGGCGACGGATCACCACTCGCCGCCGCGCCTTCATCGAGCCCCGCCACGAACCGCGTCTCCTGCCGCACGATCGCCATGTCGGTCACATCCACGCCGACATCCTCGGCCGTATAGTACCGGCCCTGCAGGCTCTCGACCGCACGACCGAACGCGCGGAACAGCTCCGGCGACTTGCCGGACTTGGGATCACCCCAGATCACCGCCTTGCCGCCGCCCAGCGGAATCCCCGCCATCGCGTTCTTGTAGCTCATCCCCTGCGACAGGCGCAGCACATCGGTCAGCATCGCCTCGCCGGTCGTATAGTTCCACATCCGGCAACCGCCCGCCGCAGGCCCCAGCGCCGTGGAGTGCACCGCAATCACGCATTTCAGGCCGGTTGCCGGGTCGTGAAAGGCGTGCACGCCTTCGTGGCCGTCAAAGGAGGGGTGGTCAAACATCGGCGCGGCTCGGCAGAAAGGGTTGCAAATGAAACGATCTGGCGCCGCTCTACCCCCCGGCCTGCCGGCGGGTCAACCTGCCGGTACCGCCCCCCGGTTGAGCCGCATTGACACCTTTGCAGGGTTTTCGGCCTAAGCTGCGCCTGAATGCAACTCCGGTCAGTCATCTACGCGCTCGGAATCATGATGCTGCTGGTGACAGCGGCCATGATTCCCTGCGCGCTGATCGACATCGCCGATGGCAGCGACCGCGCGCTCGTCTTCCCGGCTGCGGCGACAATCTCCACGCTCGTCGGCAGCCTGTTCTGGGTCCTGGCGCGCGGCGGCACCACGCAGATCGGCCAGCGCGAAGCCTTCCTGCTGACCGTCAGCATCTGGGTCGTCATCAACCTGGTCGGCGCCCTGCCCTTCCTGATCTCCGGTTACTCGGTGACCGACTCGATCTTCGAAAGCGTCTCCGGCATGACAACAACCGGGGCGACCGTTTTCTCCGGCCTCGAGAACCTGCCGCGCGGCCTCCTGCTCTGGCGCTCGATCCTGCATTGGATCGGCGGCGTCGGCATCATCGTCACCGCGGTCGCCATCCTTCCGCAGCTGCGCGTCGGCGGCATGCAGCTGTTCAACCTCGAAAGCTCGGACCGCACCGGCAAGTTCCTGCCGAAAATCTCCGACATCGCCGCCTATATCGGCTTTGCCTACATTGCCCTGTCGATGATCTGCGCGCTGCTCTACGGCCTTTCCGGCATGAACTGGTTCGATGCGATCAACCACTCCATGTCGACCTTGTCTGCCGGAGGCTTCTCGACCTACGACGCCTCCTTCGCGCAATTCAACGGCACACCGGCGATCTATGTCGCGATCGTCTTCATGATGATTGCCGCCATGCCGTTCAGCCTTTTCGCGCTCCTGTTCCTCAAAGGCCAGGCAGGACCTTTGCTGCGCGATCCGCAGCCGCGCCTGTTCCTGGCACTGGTCGCCTTCATCGCGCTCTGCGTTATTCTGTACAGGGAATATCACCTGCCTTCGGCCAGTTGGGCGGTGCGCTGGGAAGAAGGAACGCATGCCCTGTTCAGTGTCGTCTCCGTGATCACCGGGACAGGCTTTGCGACCAAGCCTTACGACACCTGGGGTCCGGGCGTTGCAGCGCTCATCCTGTTTGCCACCTTCCTCGGCGGCTGCGCAGGCTCGGCGGCGGGCGGCATCAAGATGTTCCGCCTCGAGATCACTGCGAAGGCGCTGATTGCCTGGTCCCAGCGCATGGTCCAGCCGCACCGCAAAGCGCCCATCCGGTATGGCGGGCGAATCGTCGATGAAGACACGCTCCAGTCTGTCATGGTGTTCCTCTTCCTCTTCCTCGTCACCTTCATGGTCTCCGCCGCGCTCTTGTCCTTCAGCGGCCTCGACACGGTATCCGCCATCTCTGCAGCGGCAGCCTGCGTTGCGAACGTCGGCCCCGGCCTCGGCCCGCAGGTCGGCCCGTCGACCAACTTCCAATCGCTGAACGATTTCGCCACCTGGGTCTGCACGGTCACGATGCTGCTCGGCCGGCTCGAATTCATGGTTGTCTTCGCGGTGCTCACGCCGCGCTTCTGGCGTGGCTGACGCGTCAAAGCAAATTCCGCTCAAGTGGGTACCGGTTGAGCGTGAGAATTTGCGACAAACAAGAAACCTGGAGCAAGCGATCTGATTCCATCAGATCGCTTGCTCTAGAGACCGGCCGCCTGCCATATCATCCGTACCGCGACGATCGCCAGCAGGATGCCGAACATCTTGCGCAGGCGCTCGGCGTTCAGCCGGTGCGCCAGCGAGGCGCCAATCGGCGCCATCACCATCGTCGCCAGCGCAATCAGGATGAAGGCCGGCAGGTTCACAAACCCCGCCGACAGGGGCGGCAGGCCGTCGCGGCCCCACCCCACGATGATCGCGGCAATCGCCCCCGGCAGGCCGACGGCCACGCCCCAGCCGGACGCCGTGCCCACCGCCCGGTGAATGGTCATCCCGCACACGGTCATCAGCGTGACGCCGATCGTGCCACCGCCAATGCCCATGATCGCGGAAACCGCGCCCGCAAACCCGCCCAGCCCCGCGCGTGCGGCGCCGCCCGGCATCTGTTCCGCCAGTTTCCAGCTCGGCCGCCCGAAATAGAACTGCGCGGCGAACAGGACGAGGATCGTGCCGAACACGCCGAGCATGACCTGTTTGGACATGAAGCCCGCCACGAGAATCCCGCAGATCGATCCCGCCATGATCCACGGCGCCCAGGTGCGGATGATCTGCCAGTCCACTGCGCCGTGCCGGTTGTGCGCCATCGCGCTCTGGATCGAGGTCACGACAATGGTCGCCAGCGATGTCGACACCGCAACATGCATGGCCGTCTCGGAATAGCCCATCTGCGTCAGCAGGAAGAAAAGTGTCGGCACAATCACGACGCCGCCGCCGATACCGAACAGGCCCGCCACGAGGCCTGCGAACAGCCCGGCGAGGCCCATGGACAGGATCAGCACGCCGTACTGGGAGAGAAAGTCAGCCATCCGCCCGCCTTAGCGGTCCGCTGCCGCGCTGTCGATTGATCCGGGAGACGGAAGGCCCGTCAATGGTGGTGGTGCGGCTCGGTATTGATCTTGCCGCACTTGCCACACTTGATGACCACGCCATGCGCGTCGTGGTGGTGGACGTTCACCAGCAGCTTCGTCTTGCAGCTGCCGCAGCGATAGGTCTCGTCCCCGCCGCCTTCGTGCACCGGCGCGCCCGCCTTGTGCTCGATCACGTTGGCGCCGGCCGCCTGTTGCGGCGTGAGGACGATCATGTCGAACTGGGGCATGGGCTTGGCCTTTCGGGGAGCATCTGTGAACCCCGCCTGTTTCCACCAGCCTGCGCCATTTATCAATGCCCCCTCGGGCGCCCAATCAGACCACGCTCACCCGCCGATCAGCAGCAGCGTGTCCCGCGCCCCGGCCCCGTTCAGGCCCGCCTGCAGCGCATAGAGGTGGCCGATCAGGTCCAGTGTCGACTTCGCGTTGCGGCAGCTGTCATCGACATAGAACCAGACACCGCGATACGGCACCGACACAGAGGCGCCTTCCGGCTCGGTGCGGCTCCAGTTGACGGTGAAATAATCCCCGATCACGTCGCTCCAGGGCTGGCCGGCCGAACAGGCCGTGCGCGGCACGCCCGGCGTGCCCCCGCTGGTCTGCATCACGAGACCCGCATGTTCCGGCGGCACATCGACCGTATGCGACAGCGCCGCCAGCATGCCGAGGATGCTGCGGCCCCGGAGCGGTGCATCACCCTTGCGCTCGCTGCGGGTGGCAAGTTCGGCCGAGTAGAGGTCCGCTTCGTGGCTGAACGCGGCCGCCACGTCATGCGCCTTGAACATGGCCGCCAGCGCCTCGCCGTCCTCCGCGCCCGAATGCCAGGTGACCACGACCCGGGGCGGCACGCCTTCCTTGTCGTTGAACACCTGCACCAGCAGGTCGCCGGAAAGCTGCAGGCGCCGCATCAGGCGCGCCAGCTCCCGGAAATTCTTGTTGTCAGGCAGCGTCTCGGGCGTCGGCCCCGCGGCGGAGCGCGCATTGTCGAGATCACCGATCCGTGCCACGCAGCACAGCAGCAGCCGCTCGACGCTCCAGCCGGACTGGCTGAGCAGGAATATCGATTCCGGCGACACAGGCTGCAGCAGCTGCTGCGCATAGGCCGAGCCGCGCAACACGTTGTAGATCGCCGTCGGCGTCTCCGACCGGCCCACCGCCGCGTCCCCGCCCAGTACTTCGTTGAACGGCCCGTCATCCAGCCCGATGGCCGAGGCGAGGCCGAGCCCGATGGACCGGTTGTCCTCGGTCGTCATCCGCTCGATTTCGACAAAGCTGACGGGATCATTGTAACGCAGCCGCACGATGTTCAGCAGCAACTGCTGCTGCTGCGCGCGCGCCACTTCTGCCGAATAGGCCATCGTATCGCCCGCAATCGGCGCGTTGGCGCGCGGCGTCGCGCAAGCGCAAAGCGATGCGACCAGCACTGCGTAAACCAAGGTTTTCATGCAAAGATCCCCCTCACACCCCTTAAGGCGTAAGAACAGCGAAGATCAGGTCAACCGGACAATCCCGCCACGCGAATGCCGCTGCTGCTGCACGCCCCAGGCTGCGCAACAGGGTCCGCCCGCTTTGCACGCCCGAAACGCCGGTGCCACGGGCCTTCTGGCTTTTCCCCGCCACAACGAGCGCCACACCCCGCCGCTGGTGTTACACTCAGCGCATTGCCCCTACCCGACGCCCAAGGCCGAAATCCGGCACCCCCGGCAACCCGCGATAACCGATCGATACGAGATGAAAAAAAATGAGAATGAATGAGAAAAATTCGGCAACGGACGCGCAAAGCCTGAGACAGGCCGAGACGGTTTATGAGCACAGCAAGGGCACTTACGCCCACAAGAAACACGGGCTCCGGAAAACAAAATCCAGCCCCGTCAGAGCGTTACGCGATCCACCCCCGAACCCTGCGCAACACCTCCGCCCACGGATCTCCGAAAAACCGAAGGATTCAACTACCAGACACCCGCATCCTTCAGCGCGGCGTCGAGGCTCGGCGGAATATCCACAGCCGCCTCGCCCGACTTCAGGTCGCGCGGCGCCTCGCCGGGCTTCAGATAGCGCCAGCCCTGGAAAGGGCGCTTCGGCTGGGCATAGGTGCGCACAAGAACAGGATCGAACACCAGCTCGCACAGGTCCTTGCCGTCTTCATCGGCCACTGTCCGGATGTCGATGATGCGCTGGCGCACGCGGATTGCCCGCTTGATCACCCAGTAGATCGAGCCGCCGTCCAGCATCTCCTCGGCGCGCTTCGGCGACATGCGGGTATGGTGGACCGGATTCGGCAGCTTCTTCATCTGGCGTTTCTGCCAGTCGGCCAGGTCATCGATATCGTCTGCGCCGACGCAGAGTTTCACCATGTGAATCGTCATGGCGCAGAGTCTAGCGCTACGGCGACCCCGGTCCAGAGGCCATCTGTAGCCCGGCCGCGCGGCGCGCATCATACTGCGCCTCGGCATCGGTGCTGGCGAAGAAGAAATAGACGTCCGTCACCTTCGCCTCGAACCGGCGCTCGATCCGCTTGAACGCAGCCTTCGCCTCCAGGTCGATCGTGAAGCCCGAGACATAGGAGAAGCCCCAGCGCGGCTCGGTCTTCAGTTCATAGCTCTGCTCATACCGTGTCAGCTTGCCACCCGAAGGCCCTTTCACAGGCTTCGGCAGCGTGTAGTCGATCCGCTGGAACCGCTCGCCGACCGGATCAAGCCAGGCCGTCGCCTTCAGGCGCTCGGCCGCCCACACGTCAAACTCCGTATCGTTGTAATTCGGATGATGCTTGAAGCTGAGCCGCCAGGCGGCGCCATCGGTATTCACTTCAACTTGCGACCCAAGGCTCTCGCGCAGGTCATCCGGAAACAGGCGGCCATCCGGCGCCGGCTCTGCGGCCCAGCTGGCGGCAACCTGGTCAAGCTCCGGATCACTGCCCTGCCGCGAAACCTGTACCCACCGGGCACCGGGCGGCAGCCGCGGATCGAAGAAATAGGTCTGGCGCGCGGAATTGGACTCCAGCTCGACCGTGAAAGCGGCGCGCAGCGTTTCCGGTGCTTCGGTCGCCTCGAGGGCGGCATGCATCGGGCCGGAACCCGTCGCCATTGCAAGGGAAATCAGGAAGGCAACCAACATCACTCTACCCCTCGGCCGGCGCCGTTACTTTGCTTCCGATTGCGGCAGCTATGCGGCAACCCAGCAGGTAACGAAACCCGCCGTGTGCGGAAGGACTGTCAGCCGCGCCTGCAATCGGCGTCCAGACTGGGTTCCCAATCATTTACGGGAGTTGAACAAGCCGCCCCGGCGCGTCCCGGATCGCTTGAATTTTTCGTAATGCGCGGCGCCGGAGTCAGCCGCCGCTCAACGCAATCCAATCCCCCAGCACCACCCAGCCATTCATGGCCATGTGCGCCAGGATCGGCGCGGCAATCCCGCCGGTCAGCACACGCAGGGCCCCGAACAGGAGGCCGCCCACAAACACCGATGCCAGCCCCGGCAGGTAATACTGGCCGTGCGTCGAGGCGAACGCCGCTGCCGTCACGGTGATTGCGATCCAGGGGTTCCAGCCCCGCGCCAGCAGGCAGCCCAGCAGCAGGCCGCGAAAGGTCATCTCCTCGAAGATCGGCGCCGTGATGACCGTCCAAAGTACCTCCCCCGGCATGTGGCCGAGCGACATCTCGTAGGAATAGTCAGCCCGCTCCCCCAGCACGGCCTCGCCGGGCCCGATGTTGACCGTGACCTGTGAAATGACTTCCCAGGCGATGAGGTCGACCACAAACGCCGCCGCTACCGCGACCAGGGCTAGTGCATTCAACTCGCCCATGCCGAGCGCAGCTGCCTCCACCCGCTTCGCCCGCATGTGTTGCCACATCAGCAGCGCCCCAAGCGTCAGCATGACCGCCATGTAAACGCCCGAGAGCGGGTGGTTCATGTCCCACCACGGCCACCAGAAAGCGGCCGCCGCCGGCATGACGGCCTCGTGCGCGCCCGCCAGTCCGTTGCCGACAAGGATCAGCGCATTGAACGCGAACAGGCTCCAGAGGATGGCCGACAGAACCATCCGCGCCAGCCGCGCCTCCTGGGCTTCCGGGTCTGTACCGGAGGGCTGCATCCCCGGTCAGCGGCGGAAGGCGAGCGGCCGCTCACTTTCGTCGAGGTTGCGGTAGCGGTCGCGCAGCCTGGTCTGACGCGACTCCATCGGCTGAGCCTCACCGTCGATGTACACCGCCGTCGGCGCAGAGGTGACCTCAAGCGGGTCGCCGTCCCAGGCAACGACGTCAGCCCGCGCGCCGGGGGCCAGCGTGCCGAGCCCGGTCATGCCGAAGATCTCCGCCGGCGCCGTCGTCAGCGACCGCATCGCCGCGTCGTGCGACATGCCGTTGGCAACCGCATTGCCCGCAATCTGCGTGGCCAGCCGCGCAAGGTGGCTGTCATTGTCGAGATTGACGATGGCAACCGTGACGCCGGCGTCCGAAAGGCGCTTGGCATTCTCGCTGGTTGAAGCCAGCTGCGAAAAGCTCGCCGGCAGGTTCGAGAAGGCATCAACGATCACCGGAATGTCCAGCGCCGCCAGCCGCCGCGCCACGCGCCAGCCTTCATCCGCGCCGACAATCGCGATCCGCAGCGCCGGGTTCTGTTCCTTGAAGTCCATGATGGCATTGAGGTCGCTGGCGCGGCTCGCCTGGAACACGATCAGCTGTTCGCCCTTCACGGCCGGCATCAGCGCCTGCGCATCCATCCGTGTCAGGACGTTGCCCTCATTGTGCGTCATGTACCGCGCGCCGAAGAAGCGCACGTCATCGAACGCGCCGCGCAGCGAGGCCCAAGCCGCCGGACGCGATCCGCCCGAGAGGTTTGCGCCCGGCTCGCCAAGGACGATGAAGGCGAACGCGCGGTCACGGAAGACGCTGCCGGTCAGCCCGCTCGTTTCGGCAAGGAAGCCCTGCCCGCCGAAGAGTTTAGAGCGCGCCTGCGGCGCCACCGCCAGCCGCGTGAAGCCGGCAAGGCGCGTGACCGCGACCGACGTGGCGTCCGGATTGAAGCCGTCCGCCGCATTGAGCGCTGCGGAAAAGTCCGAACTGCCTGCCCCGGCATCATTGGTGTCATCCACACCGCTGACTTCCGAAAGCCCGGTGCGGGAGAAGCCCGAGATCAGGCCCGGCGTTACCCATTCGGCGCGTACTTCGGCGGCGCCTGCCGGCACCGCGCCCGGCGCCTTGCCCACCGAGACAACCCGGCCATTGTCGATGACGACCACGCCATCGGTGATCGTTCCCTGCGCGGTGCCGGTCCAGACGTTCTTGCCATAGACGGCCACCGGTTGCGCAGCGGCAACGGAAGCTGCGCCGACCGCAGCAAGGCTGAGAATGAGGCGGCGGATCATTTGCGGTCTCCTTCGCCGGGATGTCCAAGTTCGAAATCCATGACGGGCTGGCTGGCCGGATCATTGCGGTCAAACATCAGTGCGCCGTCGACATAGACCTTCTCGGCCTTGGCATAGCTGCTGAACGGATTGCCGGACCAGATCACGACATCTGCCATCTTGCCGGGCTCGAGACTGCCCGTCTTATCGTCGATGCCGAGCGACTTTGCAGGATTCAGCGACAACCACTGCCACGCCACTTCGATCGGCACGTCGATGCCGATCCGCTTGCCATCGGCCCAGGCCTTGGCCGCTTCCTGGTTGAGACGCTGGATGCCCACTTCGCTGTCCGAATGCACGATGGCGCAAGCCCCGGCATTGTGGACGAGCGGGATATTCTCCGGGATGCCGTCATAGGCTTCCATCTTGAAGCCCCACCAGTCCGCCCACATCGAGGAACAGGCGCCATACTCGGCCAGCTTGTCGGCGATCTTGTAGCTCTCGACCGCGTGGTGGAACGCCGTGACCTTGTAGCCGAACTCCTTCGAGATATCGAGAACCTGCGCCATCTCGTCGGCGCGGTAGCAGTGCATGTGCACAAGGATGTCGCCGTTCAGCACGCCCGCAAGTGTCTCGAGTTCAAGGTCGCGCGTGGGCGATTCGCCGGCATCGAGTTTCCGTTTGTACTCGGTCGCCTTGATCCAGGCGTCGCGGTATCCTGCGACGTTGCCCATCCGCGAATACGGCGCGCCGCCGGGCGTCGAGCCACGGCCATAACCATAGACGCGCTTCGGATTCTCGCCGCACGCCATTTTCAGCGTATAGGGCGCATCCGGAAACTTCATCGCCTGTACCGTGCGCGCGGGCACGTTCTTCAGTGTGACTCCCCGGCCGCCGAACAGGTTGGCGCTACCCGGCAGGATCTGCAGCGAGGTGATGCCCCCTGCCAGCGCGCGCGTGAAGCCGGGGTCCTGCGGCCAGACCGAATGTTCGACCCAGACCTCCGCCGTGACCGGTCCGGAAATCTCGTTGCCGTCCCCATGCGAGTCGACACCGGGTGATGGATAGGCGCCCAGGTGGCTGTGATTGTCGATAATGCCGGGCGTGACCCACTTGCCCTTCGCGTCGATGGTCACCGCGCCTTCGGGCGCCGTCAGGTCTGCGCCCACGGCCTTGATCTTGCCGCCCTCGACCAGCACCGCGCCATTCTCGATCAGCCCGCCCTTGCCATCGATGATCGTGGCATTGGCGATCAGCATCGTTTGCGACGGATACGGTTTGTAGGTCGACGGGAAGGGATTGGCCGCCGAGGATTCGGCCGTGTCCCTATCCTTCCGGCTCGACGGTGCCTCGCAGGCAGCGAGGGCGAGCCCCGCCACCGCGATCAGGCAGAGTTTTCTGAATTGCATTGCAGCCCCGCATGTCTCTCAAGCGGACATGTGTGCGGCGTTTTCCGCCAATGGCAAGGCCGCAATCGAAGCGACGGAAATTTTGCCGAGACGTGTGCCGGTCTCAGTCCCTGGACACAAGTTTGGGGCGCCCGAGAACCTGCATCACAAGCCAGTCCGGCATGCGCTGTTCGATCCGGGGGTGCCGGGCCAGATAGTCGTCCAGCCAGCGCAGGCCCCAGTCCAGATTGTTGCCCAGCAGCACGCCGCCGACGACAGCCATCGGCAGGCCAAACGGCACCGCCGGCGTCAAAATGCCGACCGGTACGGACAGCACGAGCAGGCCGAACCCGGCGACCGCCAGGCCCTGACGGTACGCCACGTTTACCCCCTTGCGCAGAGACCGGATGGCCATCGGCGGCGGGTAGGTCACGGGCGGCTGTGCCGCAGGATGGGACTCGTTGCTCATGTCCGGGATATGGGCTGCAGGATTCATGCAACAACCTATGCCACCCGCCTGTGTCGAAACTCTGGCAACACCGTTGCAGCATTGCTACACCCGGAAAGAAAAAGAACTTCGCAGCCGGAAGGGCCGGAATTGACGGAATGAAACTCCAGTCCATCCAGGCCCTGCGCGGCATCGCGGCACTGCTCGTCGTGATTTACCATGCACGCGCACTCGAGAGCGCAGGCATCGCCCTGGCTGGCGGCACTGAGCCTGCCTTGATCGGCGGACTGTTCGCCAGCGGCTTTGCGGGTGTCGATCTTTTCTTTGTAGTTTCCGGATTCGTGATGGTCTGGGTGACCCGCGATACCGCGCCTTCGCCAGCGGCGAGCGCCGATTTCCTGTTTGCGCGGACAACCCGGATATACCCCGTGTGGTGGGTGGCCGCGACGCTGGGGCTCGTCTACATGGTGCTGAGCGGCGGCGTCGCCTTGTTCGACTCAAGCGGCAAGGCGATTGCTCCGGACACGCCCCAATTCCTTTACCTGGTGAAATCGTACCTGCTTGTTCCTCAAGCGGAGTATCCTGTCCTCCTGATCGGCTGGACCCTCATTCACGAGATCTATTTCTATCTCGTCTTCGCACTGATCCTATGTCTTCCCCGGAGGCTTCTGCCTTACGCCCTGCTTGTCTGGGGCATCAGCATCGCCGCAGCTTCACTGCTCGGCCTGCCGGCACCGATTGCGACGGACTTGCTGACGCTTGTGATCCATCCGATGACGATGGAGTTCATTTTCGGCGCGATGGTCGGCCTCGTCGTCACCAGCGGCCTCCACTGGCGGCCCGGGATCATCCTGATGATTGCCGTCCTCTGGCTGATCGCGGCCCTCGGCCTGCAGGGCGAGCCGACGCCCTACACATTGCAGTGGGGCCGGGTGCTGGAAATCGGCCTGCCCTGCGCCTTGCTCATCTACGCTGCGGCAAGCCTTGAGGTTCAGGGCCGCCTCGCCTGGTTGATCCCGGCACTGATCGGCGCCGCCGTCGCAGCACTGATATTCCAGCTCTATGGATTGACGCCCTCGTCTCCCCTGGCCATGCGCCAGAGCGCCGTCATCCTCGCCGTGCTGGTAGGCGCCGCGGCCATGCTGGTCACATTCTGGACCGGATGGCTGCTCGGCCAGACGGCCCCGGATTGGCTTCGCCGTTCAGCTTCCGCCTGGCGGGGCCTCTATGACGGCTTTGCCCGGACCGGCGACTGGTCCTACTCGATCTACCTGTTCCACCTCTTCGCGCTCGGAATCCTCCAGCGCCTGCTCGTGCGCATCGACCCAGAAAGCGGGGCGCTCGCACCCCTGCACCTTGGCGCTGAGGGCAGCGCCGACAATCTTCTCTTCCTCGCCGCGGGGACCCTCGCCGCCATCCTCGCCGGATGGCTCGGCTACCGGGTCATCGAGCGTCCCTCGATCTTCGTCTTCCAGATGCTCCGGCGGAAACTTTTCCGCCGGGCAATCTGATCCGGCTCATTCCGCCGCGATCTTCTCCGACGACGGCGCCGCCCATTTCAGAACCGGTTTGCGGGCTGCGCGCGTCTCATCGAGGCGCTTGGCCGGCGCAAGATAGGGCGCGCCTTTCAGCGTCTCGTCGCCCTGCGCCGCGTGGCGGGCAATCGACTCGAGCGCATCGCAGAACCGGTCGAGTTCCGCCTTGGACTCCGTCTCCGTCGGCTCGATCAGCATCGCGCCGTGCACGACCAGCGGGAAGTACATCGTCATCGGATGATAGCCCTCGTCGATCAGCGCCTTGGCGATGTCGATCGTCTCGATGCCGTCCGCCGTGAAGGCATCCGAGAACAGCGCCTCGTGCATGCAGAAACCGTCAAAGGCCGGCGTCATCACATGCTTCATTCGCGCCTGAATGTAGTTGGCGTTCAGCACGGCGTCCTCGGCGACCTGCTTCAGGCCATCCGCGCCATGGCTTAGCATATAGGTCAGCGCACGGACGAACATGCCCATCTGGCCATGGAAAGCAACCATGCGGCCAAACGAGTCCTTCGCGGCGCCTTCAGTCTGCTCGACGAGGCGGAAGAAGCCGTCTTCGTCCTTGATCACGAACGGCACCGGCGCAAACGGGGCCAATGCTTCCGAGAACACGGTCGGGCCGGAGCCGGGACCGCCGCCGCCATGCGGCGTGGAGAAGGTCTTGTGCAGGTTGATGTGCATCGCATCGACACCGAGATCGCCCGGCCGCACGCGGCCGACGATGGCGTTGAAATTCGCGCCATCGCAATAGAAATAGCCGCCCGCCGCATGGATCAGATCGGCAATCTCCTTGATATCGGTTTCGAACAGGCCGCACGTATTGGGGTTGGTCAGCATGATCCCGGCAATGTCGTCGGTGCGTTCCAGCTTGGACTTCAGGTCCGCCATGTCCACGCGTCCGCGCGCATTGGCCTTGATCTCATCGACGATGAAGCCGCACTGCACGGCCGTCGCGGGATTTGTTCCGTGGGCGGATTCCGGCACCAGCACGCGCTTGCGTGTCTCGCCATCACCGCGCGCAATCAGCGCCTGGCGGATCGCCAGCATCCCGCACAGTTCGCCATGCGCGCCCGCCTTCGGGCTCATCGCGACCGACGGCATGCCCGTCAAGGTTTTCAGCCAGGTCGCCAGCTCGTCGATCAGCTCCAGCGCGCCCTGCACGGTGGCTTGCGGCTGCAGCGGGTGGATATCGGCAAAGCCCGGCAGGCGCGCCATCTTCTCATTGAGGCGCGGATTGTGTTTCATCGTGCAGCTGCCGAGCGGAAACAGGCCGAGGTCAATCGCGTAATTCTTCTGCGAGAGGCGCATGTAATGGCGCACGGCCTGCGGCTCGGAGAGACCGGCGAGGCCGGTATCCACCTTGCGCTTCACGCCGCCGAGACGGCTCTTGAGGCCCTTCGGTTTCGGCAGGTCCACGCCGGTCGTCTCGGGCGTGCCGATCTCGAACAGAAGGTCTTCACGCTGGAGCAATCCGCGCGAGCCGGACACCGTATCGATGACAGGCGTTGTAACAGCTGCCGGTGCCGTGGGGCGGCCTTGGGTGTTCATGGTCATCAGATAATCTCCTTCAGCGCTGCCGCATAGGCGGCAATATCGTCCGCCGTCGTACATTCCGTCGCCGCGACAAGGATGACGTCGCCAATGTGATCGTTCGGGAAGAGGCGCGAGGCGCGCACGCCGCCGACAACGCCGGCTTCGTCCAGCATCGCCAGCACCGCTTCGGCATCCACCGGTGTGCGGATCGCGAACTCGTTGAAGAAGCGCGGTGTCAGAACTTCCACGCCCTTCATTGCCCCAAGCGTATCTGCCAGCTCGATCGCCGCCTCATGGTTCAGCTCGGCCAGCTGTTTCAGCCCCTTGCCGCCCAGCAGCGTCATGTGCGCCGTAAATGCCAGCGCGCAAAGGCCGGAGTTCGTGCAGATGTTCGAGGTCGCCTTGTCGCGGCGGATATGCTGCTCGCGCGTCGACAGCGTCAGCACGAAGCCGCGGTTTCCGTCCGCGTCCACCGTCTCGCCGCACAGGCGGCCTGGCATCTGGCGCACCAGCTTCTCGCGGCAGGCAAACAGGCCCACATACGGTCCGCCGAAATTGAGCCCGTTGCCGATGGACTGGCCTTCGCCCGCCGCAATGTCCGCGCCCATCTCGCCAGGCGGCATCACCATGCCGAGGCTCACCGCCTCCGTGAACACCGAGACAAGCAGCGCGCCCTTGTCATGCGCGGATTTCGCCACGCCTGACAGGTCCGTCACGGTTCCGAACACGTTCGGGCTCTGGCCGATCACGCAGGCCGTCTCTCCGTCCACGGACTTGCCAAGCTCGGCTTCGCCATCGATGGCGACCGGCAACTGGACAACCGTCAGCCCCTGCGCCTCGCAGAGAAGCCGCGTCGCGGCCGCATAGTGCGGATGCAGGCCGCCCGAGAGGATCACTTTCTTGCGCTTCGTCACGCGCGCCGCCATGACGGCCGCCTCCGCGCAGGACGTCGAGCCGTCATACATGGACGCGTTGGCAACATCCATCGCGGTCAGCGCCGCCACCTGCGTCTGGAATTCGAACAGCGTCTGCAGCGTGCCCTGCGCGATCTCCGGCTGATACGGCGTGTACGTCGTCAGGAACTCCGAGCGCTGGATGATCATGTCCACGCTCGCCGGAACATGGTGCTTGTATGCGCCTGCCCCCACGAAGAACGGGCCCGACGAGGCCGAACGGTTCTTCGCCGCGAGCTTCATCATGTGCCGCTCGACGGCGAGTTCACCCTGATGGTCCGGCAGGCCGGCAATCTTGGCTTTCAGCCGGGCAGACTTCGGAACGTCCGTGTAAAAATCATCGACAGAGTTTGCACCGATCGTCGCCAGCATGCTGGCGCGGTCCTGCGGCGTGAGCGGGAGGTAACGCATGATGTTTCAGAGCCCTTCGCAATAAGCCGTGTAGGCCGCTTCATCCATCAGGCCGGAAAGCTCGCCCGCATCGGAAAGCTTGACGCGCACGAACCAGGCCTCACCCTCTGCAGCGTCATTTACTTTCTCGGGAGCTTCCGACAGAGCGCCGTTCACCTCGACCACAGAGCCAGACACCGGCGCATAGACATCCGAGGCCGCCTTGACGCTCTCGACAACGGCAAAGTCATCGCCGCGCGCAAACTTCGCGCCGGTTTCGGGAAGCTCGACATAGACGACATCGCCGAGCTGTCCGGCGGCGTAGGAGGTGATGCCCACCGTGCCGGTGTCGCCCTCAACGCGGATCCATTCATGGTCCTTGGTGTAGTAGGTGGTCATCAGGTTTCTCCTTGAACGGATTAGCGTTTGTAACGGGCGGGAATGAAGGGAAGGCTGGCGATCTCTGCGGGGCGGGCCTTGCCGCGCACCATCAGGTCGATCTTCGTGCCGGGCGCCGCAAAGGCTGCGTCCACATAGCCCATGGTGACCGGCGCATCGATGCTGGGGCCGAAACCGCCGGACGTGACCACGCCGACCGCCTTGCCGCCGGCAAAAATCTCGGTGCCCTCGCGGGCCGGAGCGCGCTCCAGCGGGCGGATGCCCACACGCTTGCGGGCGGGCCCATCCTTGAGCTCACGGAGGATACGCGCCGCGCCGGGAAAGTCGCCTGCCTCACGCCGGCGCTTCTGGATCACCCAGGCAAGGTCTGCCTCCACAGGTGAAATCTCGGGCGACAGGTCATGACCATAGAGGCACAGCCCCGCTTCGAGGCGCAGCGAATCCCGCGCGCCAAGCCCGATGGGCCGCACGCAGGGATCGTCCAGCAACAGCCGCACAAGCTCCGTTCCTGCCGCCGCGCGGCTCCACACTTCAAACCCGTCCTCGCCCGTATATCCGCAGCGCGACACCACGAATGTCTCGCCGTGAACTTCAAAGCGGCGGCTCTCCATGAATTTCAGGTCTGCACACTGCGGAAAATACGCCGACAGAACCTTCTCCGCCTTGGGCCCCTGCAGCGCGAACAGCACGCCGTCATCGGCGCGCGTCAGCACGGCCTTGCCCGCCAGCGCGCTTTCGAAAATGCCCCAGTCCTGATCCTTCATCGCGCCGTTGACCACGATGTACAGTTCACCCTGGCGATCTTCCTCATACGGACGGGTGATGATCAGGTCATCGAGAATGCCGCCCTCGGCATTCAGCAGCACGGTCAGCCGCGCCTGACCCGGCTTCAGCCCCTTGATATCCGACGGCACCAGCGTCTCGATCAGCGCCGCGATCTCGGCATGCGCCGCCGGATCCGCGCGCGTGCCGGAAGCGAGCGTCAGGAAACTCGGGCCCATATGCGAGACATCGAACAGCCCGGCTTCACTGCGCGTCCAGAGGTGTTCTTCCTTCACGCCGTCCGGGAACTGAACGGGCATCTCATAGCCGGCAAACGGCACGAGCTTCGCGCCATACTCCACATGCACCGGGTACAGTGCCGTGCGCCGCAGGGTCTCAGTCGTCGTGTCAGCCATGGCGCCAATCCCGAAAGCAGACGAGCTGCGGCCACAGCCGCACGTTCGTCGCCCCCGCTGTCCTTGGCGCCTGAGAGATTCCGCCGGACACCTTGCCCGGCTTGCTCCTTCGGCGAGGCCTGTTTCAGCCTCTTTCCAGCGTGTTGATCCTCTTCCGGCCCTTTTGCCTGAGCGATTCCGGGGCGGTTGCGCCTTCGGCGGCGG